>JALZKK010000023.1 GCA_030859285.1 Acidobacteriota bacterium
CTCGGATGGCTTCGCATGATCTGGTTCAAAGACCGCTGCTGCTCTTGGGAAAGCGACTTGATGAATCTAGTTGCTGTTTTCATTGTCAGCAGATTTTACCAAATTACTTTTTGTAAGCTGCTTAGTTATCCGAACCTGCCACGATTGTTACGCCAACTTTCATAGCGCGTTGAATCCGTTCGTATCGCTGTTTGAGCGCGGCTGAAAGTTCCTGCTCGGTGGGCGGGCGAGTCGGTTGTGCAATGGCATACAACCGTTTCAGATTCACGCTGTCCAGATAGGTCGGAACCAGCGCGACGCCGCGCTCTTTCATTAACATGAGCGTCGTATCTTCCGCTTGATAGCCGTGTTCGATGGAGTCAACGCCGGCTTCCACGGCGCGCGAGATGGCGAGATCGCTAGTGGCATGTGCCGCTACTTTGACACCCAGCAGGCGGGCCTCGGCGACGATGGCGCGCATCTCTTCCAGCGAGAGCAGCGCCGGGTTAGGAGAGGCATTAGAGTAAATCTTGATGACGTTTGCGCCGTAGGTCACATTCTCCCGCACGGCGAGGCGTGCATCTTCCGCCCCGCGCACGATGCGGTATTCCTCTTCGGCGATGCCGCGATACTTGAATTGCAAGCCGGGGAACTGTCCGCCTTCCGGACTCAGTCCCGGCCCGGAGGCGTACATCCTCGGCCCGTCTAAACTTCCGTCGTTGATCGCGGTGCGGAGCGCGACATCGCCGAACCGTCCCGCGTTGCCGAGGTCGCGCACGGTCGTAATGCCGGCCAACAAAAACGTCCTCGCGCGGGCGGCCCCGCGCAGCGCGCGCAACGGCGTCCCTTCCATCGTCAACGCCTTGACGCCCTCGGTAGTCAAGCCGCCGCGAGGGTCTTCCAAGTAAAGTAGGTGCGTGTGTGCATCAATCAGCCCCGGCATGACCGCGTAGCGCGTGAGGTCAACGACGCGCGCACCTTTGGGGAGCGGAAGATTTTCGCCGACGGCTTCAATCGTGTTGCCTTTGACGAGAATGTCGCGGGCGGGCAGAAAGATTCCTCTCTCACTATCGAACAGGCGTCCGGCGCGGATGAGGGTCACACTCGGCGCGGTCGTTTGCCCGTAGATGACGCTGAATAAAGCGAGGGAGACCAGCGCGGCGACAAGAGCCAGCCGTGTCTTGACATATTTCACACTGAAGGTTCCTCCACAGATTTTCTGCTTGATGCCCGGAGCCTGTTGCGGGGAATGCCTGCGGGAACAGGAATAAAAACTTTGACTAATTGGACCACGTTTCGAGCAAAATTTCAGTCAATTCGGTGGGACGCGAAAACATCGGATAATGTCCGGTCGGCAGTTCGACAAAAGTTAAATTCGGGTCGGCGAGTTCTTGGAAAAGCGGTGCGCCGCTGTCAATCAACTCTTTGACTTGCGCGGCGGTGTGAGTGCTTAAGACGACGACTTTCGGCAATTCTCGACGGGCGGGATTTTTCAGACTGAGTTTCTGCCGCGTAGCATTGAACGGTTGCGCCGTCGCCAGCTTTTCGATGCGAATTTTATCTTCTCCGGTTAAATCTTTGAGATTGTCGCCTTCGTCCATTTCGTTCCACGAAGGCAAGGGAAGTCGCCAACCGTCGCCGCGCTCAGCAATCGCTTTTTCAAACGCCGCGAGTCGTTCCGGGGCATAAAACTCGACGGTCGCCACGCCGTCGGGCAGAGGCGCGGAATCAACGTAAATCAGCTTGGCGAGGCGTTCGGGAATTTTATCGGCGACTTGGGTGATGACGACTCCGCCGTAACTGTGTCCGACGAGATAAACATCGTCGAGTTCTTCAAATTCGATGAGATTGACGACATCGGCAACGTGCGTGTCGAGATTCGTCTGCGCGTTGCCGAGATGAACGCGCTCGCCCAAACCCGTTAAGGTTACGGGATAAACCGCGTGTCCGTTCTCACGTAAAACATCGGTTACAGCTTTCCACGCCCAACCACCGAGCCAAAATCCGGGGACTAAAACAAAATTTGCCATAAATATTACCTCTTCGTAATCCAACGAAAGCCGCCCAACTAATTCCTAAGCATCTATGTTTATCAACCCTGTTTCTCGCATTGATTCCCTGACGGGCCACTGCCTGCGCTCACACTGTCAGCCTGTGCCATCGCCGTCAATGCTGCCCAAGTAGTGCAGAATTTTTTCACGATAAGGGAACAGCGCCGGTGCGCCGCCGGTGTGCAGGAAGACGATGTTAGCGCCTTTCTCGAAATAGCCCTGCTGCGCCAGCGCGAGCAAGCCGGCCATCGCCTTCCCCGTGTAAACCGGATCGAGCAGGATGCCTTCTGTTTCCGCCACGAGGCGAAGCGCCCGCGTAGTTTCGTGATCGAGAATCCCGTATCCGCCGCCGAGATATTCCTCAAAGATGCAGATGTCCGCTTCGTCAAGCTCTGTTTCGAGCTTGAACGCTTCAAAGGTGTGATGGACAATCGTCTTCACAAAACGGGTGATCGTCTTCAGGTCTTCGCTAACGCTGATGCCGATGATTTTCATTTGCGGGGAGAGCAGCTTCGCTCCCACGATGAGACCCGCCTGAGTGCTGCCGGAGCCGGTGGCATGAACCAAGTAATCTATTTTCATATCCTGCGCTTCGGCCTGCTCCGCCAATTCGATGAACGCATTGACATAGCTGATCGCGCCTAAGGGCCGGCTCATCGAGCCTTCCAGAAACGTCCCTCCGATGGGAGCGATATACGGGTGATGTCCCGCCCTTCTCTCTTCCTCGACAATCGTGTTAAGTATCTCTTCAACGGCGCGAATCTCCATGAAGCTCTGGCCTTGTTCCAGTTCGATAGTTCTGATGTCTGCGCCGAGAATAGAATCCAAAAGCAGATTCCCATCACATTCCACCGGCAGCCCAGCCCGCTTGAAGAGAATCAGAATCGGCTTCACGCCCAGCCTTCTGGCCGCCGCCGCAGTCTGACGGCACCAGTTAGACTGCATTCCCCCCCACGTAATCACACAGTCGGCTTTTTGTTTCAGGACATCGGCCATAATGAAATCCAGCTTGCGCGATTTATTCCCCCCGAACGCCAGCCCGGTTTGATCATCCCTTTTAATAAACAGATTGACCCCGCCGAGTCTCTGCGAAAGATTCTTTATTCTTTCCAGAGGCGTTGGCAGATGAGAGCATCCGCATCTTGGGAACTCGTCGATGACGCTTCTCAACGATTCCTTCGACATGATGTTAAGTTCTGCTTGCATGACCGACTTCCTCTCTGACTGCAATTCTAATAAATCGAAACTGACGAGATAGGAACACAGGAAAAACTGATCCACGAACCACACGAATCAGCACGAAGCAACCCGCACGAATTGTTCGAGTGATTTCGTGTGGCTTCGTGTGATTTCAACGAGTCCGCTGTAGGCGGACGGCAGAATAAAACCCCGGACGTAGCGCAGCGGAGTCCGGGGTTGAAGGTTGAAAAATATCCCAAGCCCGTCAAACGGGCGGCAGAAGAGCCTCTGCCGCCTGCTCCGCAGGCTCTTTCGTTGTGGGGGTATATCCCCCGCACTCCGCCTCCGGCTACGTGCGGGGCTTTATTCTGTCGTCCGCCACGTGGACTCGTTGACGCTGTTCTCGAAGATTCGCTGCTGCGTAACATGAATAAATCATCTCCGCACCGGCTTCCCTTCAACGTCAAGGATGGTGATCTCGCCGAGATTCAATTCGCGTAAGCCGGGGCCGATCTGCGAGTGGTCGCCGACGAGCAAGAGCGTCGCATTGCCGGGGACGGCGTAACGTTGCGCGGCTTGATTGACTGCTGCGAGTGTCATGGTGCGGGTCTCGTCCGTGAAGCGTTGCAGTTCCGTCACCGGCAGACCGAGCGTCCAGAGTTGGGCGATCTGCCCGACGAGTTGGCCGACCGACTCAAACTGTTGTGCGTAGCTGCGAACGCGATTGGCTTTGGCGTCCGAGAGTTCTTCCGCCGTGATCGGTTTCTGACCGGAGATATTTTTCAACTCAGACGTGAACTCGACGAGTGATTCTTTGGTCTTGTTCGTCTGCACGCCGCCTGTGGCGACCCACGCGCCGGTCTTCGTGTAAAAACTCGGAAAGGAAAAAACTCCATAGGAGTAGCCTTTGTTCTCGCGCAAATTGAGGTTGAGGCGCGTCTGGAAGCCGCCGCCCCACACAGCGTCGGCGAGATTGAAGGCGTAGTAGTCCGCAGCGTTGCGCGGCGGGGCCGTGAGCAATTGTGCGACGATGGTCTGCGCGGCGTCTTGTCGATCAACGACAAAGACTTGACCGGGGCCGACGGGTTGCGGCGCGGGGATCGAGACTGCCGGCGGCGCGCCGCCTGACCACGAGCCGAAATGCTGCCGCGCCAACTCCGTCGCTTCGGCGAGCGTGATGTCGCCGGCGAAGATCAGAGCCGAGCCGCCGGGCTTCCAGTAGGTTTCGTGAAAGCGCGCAAGGTCGGCGCGCGTGATCGGCTCAACTGTGCCGGGCAGCCCCGTGCGCGGGCGACCGTAAGGATGTGTGGGACCAAAGAGGAGCATATCGCCGATGCGCGTGGCGAGGACATTCGCGTTCTTGGCCTCTTGTGAGAGACGGTCGAGATGAATTTTCTTTTCGCGCGCCACCTCCGTTTCGGGAAACACTGGATTGCGCGCCACATCGGCGAAGATCGAGATGGCGGGAGCCAGATTGCGCTTGAGCGTCTGAAACGTGAGCTGCGACGATTCGCGCACGGCTGAAGCCGAGAGCGAGGTGCCGAGATCGCCCAGCGCATCCTCGATTTCGAGAGCTTGTTTCGTCTTGGTCCCCAGCTCGACGGTGGTGGCAGTCAGGTGCGCCACTCCCTCTTTGCCCGCCGGGTCGGCCACCGTTCCCGCTCTGGTCGCCAGCATGACGGCGACCTTCGGCAATTCCTTGCGCTCGACGACGAAAATCTCCAAGCCATTTTCCAGCTTCGCGGTCTTGACTTCGGGCGCGGCGAAAGGTTTGTCTGTGCCGATGGCCGGCGGCTTGGAGCGGTCGAGCGCCGCCTTCGTCTCCCGGCTTGAAGTTTCGGGATGAAAACGGACGAGCAGCCGGTTGCGTGTGTTGAGCCACTTGTTGACCACATCGCGCACGCTGTTGGCGCTGGCGTTGCGGTAGCGCGCGAGGTCTGTTTCAAACTTGCCGGGAGCGCCCAAATAGGTGTTGTAGCTGTTCAGGCGGTCGGCCTTGCCGCCGAAGCCGCCAATGCGCTCCAAGCCTGAGATGAAGTTGTACTCGATCTTCGTCTTGGCGCGATTAAGCTCTTCGGCGGTCGGGCCGCCCGTCGCCAGACGTGCGATCTCATCCGTGATGATCCCCTCGATCTGCGCGAGCTGTGCGCCGGGACGCGCCGTGGCGATGACGGCGAACAGGCTCGAAATCTCGTTCGAGTTTTGAAACGAGGAGACATTGGAAGCCAACTGGCGGTCATAGACGAGAACCTTGTTGAGACGCGACGATAACCCGTCCGTGAGAATGGCGGACGCGATCTGTAACTCGGCGTCTCCGGCCTCGAAGTGGGGCGGCGACGGCCACGCTAGATAGACGCGCTCTTGCGCTACGCGGTCGTTGGCTTCGATGATTTTCTCGCCGTCGAGTTGCGGAATCCAACGCGCCGGACGGTCGAGGGACGGGCCGGGCGCGATGCCGGCGAAGTATTTTTCGACCAGCCGCTTGGCCTCCGCCGGGTCGAAGTCGCCGGTGATGACCAGCGAGAGATTGTTCGGCGTGTAGTAAGTTTTAAAAAACTCCTTCACGTCGTCGAGCGAAGCGGCGGTCAAGTCCTCGTGGCTGCCGATGACGCTCCAAGAGTAGGGATGACCCTTCGGATGGAGATTCTCCACAATCAGTTTGAAGGCCCGCCCGTAAGGCTGATTCTCCAAGCCCTGCCGCCTTTCGTTCTTGACGACATCACGCTGATTGTCGAGCTTCTCTTTGGTCAGCGCATCGGGCAAAGTGGCGAGGCGGTCGGCTTCGAGCCAGAGCAGGTATTCAAGGTTGGTCGAAGGGACGGTGGCGAAATAGTTCGTGCGGTCGTTGTCGGTTGTGCCGTTGACGCCGCCCGCGAAGATGTTGGCCCCCGCCTTCTCAGCATAGGAGAAGTAATCGCCCGCAGCGTTCTTCGATCCCTGAAACATCATATGCTCGAAGAGGTGTGCGAAGCCCGTGCGCCCCGCCTGCTCGTTCTTCGAGCCGACGTGGAACCACTGGTTGACGTGGACGACCGGCAGCTTCCGATCCACGTGCAGAATGACATCGAGACCGTTCGGCAGAGTATATTTCTCAAACTCAACCTTCGGCGCTGGCTGCGCCGCCGCTGTGGACACGACGAACGCGCAAACGAACGACGCGATGAGAATATTCAATACCTTTCTCACGGTTTAGACTCCTTTCCCGTTTGCATCTTGGGGAGCGTGACCGTCTTCACGTCCACCGTGATTTCTTTCAAACGCTCGGCGACTGCCGGCGTCATACTCTCTTGATAGCGGCCGCCGAGATATTTGGCGAGAAATTTTTCCGCGTCGGCGAAGACGGCCATGCTGTTGACCGGACGCGCAAAGCCGTGTCCTTCGTCGGGAGCAACAAGATATTCCACCGGATAATTGCGCTCGCGCAGCGCGATCACAATCTGATCCGCTTCGCGCTTCGTGACGCGCGGATCGTTTGCGCCCTGCACGACCAGCAGAGGGGTTTTGATCTTGTTAGCGTGTGTTAAGGGCGATTGCCTCACGAGTTGCGCTTTCCCTTCCGGCGTGTCCGGGTCGCCCATGCGTTTGTAAAAGAGTTGGCGAATCACCTCCCAGTATGGCGGGAAAGATTCCAGCAGCGTGAGCAGATTTGATGGACCAACGATGTCAACTGCCGCCGCGTACATGTCAGGAGTGAAGGTGACGCCGGCGAGCGTGGCGTAACCGCCATACGACGCGCCCATGATGCCGATGCGTTTCGGATCGGCGATGCCTTCGGCGATCAAATACTTCGCGCCCCAAGTAACATCGTCTTGCATCTTGTCGCCCCACTCAAGATTTCCGGCGTCGAGAAACTTCTTGCCGTAGCCGGTCGAGCCGCGAAAATTCGGTTGCAGCACCGCGTAACCGCGATTGGCGAGGAACTGCGACCAACTGCTGAAGCCCCAGAAGTCGCGCGCCCACGGGCCGCCGTGCGGCAAAATGATGGCGGGCAGATTCTTTGGCGCGACTCCTTTGGGCAGCGTGAGGAAAGCAGGAATTTCTAAATCGTCGGATGACTTGTAGCGCACAGGCTTCACCGCAGCCAGCGCCTCGCGCGGAAGTTTTTCTTGGATGCGGTATTGCGGAACCAGCTTCTTCGTCCGCCGATCAAACAGGTAAGTCTCACCCGGCTCGGTGTCGCTGCGCGCGACAATCAGCCACACTTGCTCGTCCTTCGTGCCGGAAGCGAAGCGAACCTCTTGGCCCGGAATTTTCTGTTGCAGCAACTTGTAATCGGCTTCCCATGCTTTGTCTTTCCAATAGACGCGCTCGCGTTCCTCGTCGTAACTCGTGGCGATCAACTCGTCGCTCACTTCCGAGAACCTCGCGCCGCCAAAATCCACGCGCTTCAACGGATCGGATTCGACCGGCTCTGCCTTGCCCGTCGTGGGATTAAAGAGTTCAAGTTTGATCAGATCGACGCCCGCGCCCTTGTTCGTGGTGAAATAGACGCGCTGCCCGTCTTTGTGGTAGCGCACCGGCCCGCAAGTCTCAAAGACGTTGCACGAATAAACTTTGACGAAACCTTTGTCGTCAACGCGCAACACCTCTGTGTCGCCGTTCTCGGCGGAACGGGTCGCCAGACGAAGCTGATCTTTCACATCAAAAATCCAGCCCGTGATCCGTTCAGTGTTTTGCCGCAGCAGCGTCCGCTCGCCGGTCGAGATGCTGACTTTGTAAAGGTCGTGCCAAGCCTTGTCGCGCTCGTTGAGGCCGACGTAAATGATGTCCGGTTCGCTGCGCGGGACGGCGTAGATGAAGGCGCGCACGCCCTTCATGTCGGTCAGATTGCGCGCGGCGGGAACGTCCCCGCCCGCCACGGGGGCTTCGCCGGGACTGACGGCATAGACGTTGAAATTCTCGTCGCCGGCTTTGTCCTGCACGAACAGGATGTATTTACCGTCCCGGCTCCAGAAATAACTCCGCACGGGACGCGCCATGTCCGCCGTGATTGGCTTGGCTTTGGCGAAAGGCTCTGCGGTGCGTTTGACCCAGATGTTGCGCGTGCCTTTGAAGGGCTTGATGAAAGCGATGAATTTGCCGTCGGGTGAGATTTGCGCGCCGGAAATTTCCGGATCGCCGAAGAACAACTCGCGGTCGATGAGCGGCGGTTGACCAGCGACCGCTTGGCCGACGGCTACGGTTGCGACAACTGCCAGCAAAACGGCGCACAGCGCGACCGAAAAGACGGTCGTAAGTTTATTGAGAATCTTCGGTGATATTGAACGGGCAGCAAAGACATTTGCCGGTTTCATGGAACCTCCTTCGGTAGTTGAAGACAATTGAATCTTGGGAAACTGCGGCTCTTACGTCCACACAGCCCGGTAGGTTTCACCCCGACGAGTTCGCTTAGTGCAAGCGGCAGCGCTCTTGCCGGCCCTGATCGTGGTGCGAAAATGTGCGGCGGGACGAGCAAGCCCCGCCACACTTGAAGCCAATCTACAAGCAAGCGATCAGAACTCAAATCTCCCGCCGACTTGGACTCTCCTCTGTGCGAGGTTTCCGGTAGTGAAGGCTCCAGTGACGACGCCGAAGTTCGCCGGAGCGCCAAGACTGAGCGACGGGTTCAAGAAGTTCACGCGGTTGAAGACATTGAAGAAATCAGCCGTGACCACAAAATTCAGCCGTTCGCCGATCTTCGTCTCCTTGCCGAGCGAAAAGTCGAGATTCCAGTTCGAGAAGCCACGCAGCACGCCGCGTCCCTGTCGCCCGTCCTGAGAAATCTGGACCCGTCGGAAGTTGTTGAAGACCTGCTCGGGGTTAGCGAAGATGTTCAAGCCGGAGCCGCGCCGGGCTGGATTGCCGTTAACACCGATTCCGCCGGAGCCGACGACGCCGCGATTGACGTTATTGCCGAAGTTGAAGTTGTTGAGCGGGAGAGCGCCGGTCGTGGTGCCGAATAAAGCCGAGCCGCCGAAACCTTGAGTGCCCTGCCCGACCAACAGCGGCACACCGCTCGCGGCTTGGAAGATGCCCGCGACGTACCAGCCGCCGATCAGGTTGTCGGCCCAATTGCCGGTCTGAAAACGATGCCCGCGACCGAAGGGCAGGTCATAGACGGCGTTCGCGTTCAAGATGTGACGGCGGTCGAAGTCTGACGGGCCGTAGTCCGCGTCGGGGAAGTAGCTGGTCGAGAACTCCGACACAGCGTTCTGTATTTGGCCGATCTGGTCGAGCGACTTCGAGAGCGTATAGTTGACATCGAACGTCAGCCCGCGCGTGAGCCGCTGGCGCAGTGTGAAGAACAGGGCGTGGTAGTTCGACCGTCCGAGGCTGGTTTTAATGAACAGATCGGCGACCTGCGTGTTGTTGTATGGGCGGGGAGCAACGAAGTCCAGAGAGAAAGCCCATATATTGTTCAGATTGCCGTTGATAAAATCGCCGGCGTTGCGACCGGCAAAGAATCTGGTCCCCCCACCCGGAAGACCCGGAAGCTGATTCTCGAACCAAGGCTGTGGCGTGACCGCGCCCGGCGCGACACCGCTTCGCAGTTGTAGCGCCACGGCGTCGAAGGCTTCCGCGAATCGCTGGCCTGAGGCCCTGTCCTTGAAGAAGTAGGGCAGAGAGTTGAGGTTGACGTTCTGGTAAAGGTTGCGCCCCAGCCTCCCGACGTAACCGACCTCTAACAGCATGTTGCCCGGCAACTCGCGCTGAACAGTGAAGTCAAGCGCGTGGTTGTAGGGATCGCCGATCTTCGGGTCCAAGGTGAGCGAGATGAACTCGCCGAACCCTTGGGCCGGCACGACGGGCGAAGTAACCGCAAAATTTGCCGGCGGCTGCGGGATCGGCCCGTCCACGCCGACACGGAATGGGTGGCCCGCGCTGTTCCGGGGCGAGTTGGTACTGAGCGTCTGAGCGAAGCCCACTCCGAGCATCGGAATAATGACGCTCCCGATAGTGGTCAGACGGTCGTAAATCAGCCCGTAGCCTCCGCGAATCACGGTGCGCTTGTCGCCGAAGAAGCGACCGAACAAGCCATCCGAGAATGAAGGTTGCCAAGCCAGTGAAACACGCGGCGAGAAATTCTTGCGGTTGATGTCGAACACGCCCTCGCGGCCTGTTTCATTGATCGGGACGTAGGCGATGTCGGGATTGAAGATGTCGCCGTTCTCCGCCGCCTCTCTCTTCTGGCGCAGGTAATCCACCGGGTCAATCGGCTCGAGCGTGTCCCGATAGACCAGCACCGACTGCCTGCCTTCTTTATCGATGGGCGGCGTGTGCCATCCGTAGGTCAGCCCGTAAGATAGTACGAGCGAGGGCTTCATCCGCCACGTGTCGGCGAAATAAAACTGCCAGTCGCGGAACTTGGCGTCGTTGACCAACCCGGTGCCGGCAGGAAACGGTTGCAGGCTGCCGTCGCGCGTTGCCAGATACGCCACGCTGCTCACCGTGCCGAGCAAGGATGCGTAGAGATTATTGTACAGGCCAACATTCGCGGCAGTTATACAGTTGGTGGTTACGGTCGCGCTGCACGTGGGCGGGCGCTCCGCCGCGGGGATGGTGACAAAACCGCCGGTCGTGCCGATCTCTGCCACGACATTACTGAGTGAGCCGAGGACTTTGTCGTTGCGGAAATGGAACGTCGAGATGCGACGCAGATTGCCACCGAACTGGAAGGTGTGCGCCCCTTTCGTCCAAGTGGCGTTATCTGCGATCTGTGTGGTGCCGGAGTTAATCGTCTGCTGGCGCGCGCGCTGGGTGTCAACATCAACTAACTCGTCGAGCGTGCCTCCGGCGATATTAACCGGCAAATTAAACCCGGCGCGCGGAGTCGGATCGATGACGCCCAGAACGAAGCTGTCATAGGCGTGTCCCACGACGATCTCGTTCACGAGATTGGAGCGGAGCGTCCCTGTCAGATTGAAGACTAGATTCTTGGGCCGCTGTGCAGTCACAGCGCCCGACTGGAGGTCGATCAGGTTGGCCTGACTCGCGCTCGTCTGGAGGCTACGGAAGAGTGAGCCTTTGGCTAATAATGACCAATTGTCGCTGAACTGGTGGTCGAGTCTGAGGACACCGAAATCATCCTCCAAAGTCGTCGGGAGATTAATGATAAATCCAGCGGTGTTCAGTCCGTCGCCGACCGAAAAGTCGTTCGGCATTGGCAACTGGGCGAGATATTCGAGTATCCGCGGATTGGAGCCTAAGCCGCGCGGATCGAGCGTCCTCGGATCAACAGTAAAGACAGTGCCCGAAGCGTCGCGGAATCTCAATATGCCACTGCGAAGGCTCTGCGTCGGCACGAGGCGCGTGACCTGCGTCGAGCCGGGCAAGCGCCGGCCTTCGTAGTGGGAAAAGAAGAAGGTGTGATCTCTCCAGATCGGCCCTCCGATAGAGCCGCCGAACCGGTTGTCTTTCAACTCCGGCCTCCGCAGACCGAGCCGATTGTTATTCCACGAGTTTGCATTCAGATTGTCGTTCTGGTGATAGATATAGGCCGAGCCATGAAACACGTTGCCGCCGCGCTTAGTCACCAGCGTCACCTGCGCGCCCGCCGCGCCGCTGAATGTCGCGTTGGGGTTAGCCACCGTCGAGCGAAATTCTTCGACCGACTCTGTCGGGACGGGAACGACCGTCCCGAACGCGCCTCTGAATCCGACGTTATCCGAAACGTCGAGGCCGTCGAGACTGAACGCATTTTGATCCGCGCGCGTGCCTGATGCCTCGCCGGAAGGCGCTACAACCGGTTGCAATTGGAGCAGCGTGGTCGCCTGACGATTGATATTCGGCAAGCGCTTGAGCCGCTCCTCGTTGAAGACGTTGCCGATGGCGGCGTCGTCCGTCTGCAACTGGACTTCTCCAGTCGCAGAGATCGTGACCGTTTCGCTCACGCTGCCGGCTTCGAGCGTCACGTCCTGAACCGCAGCGACCGCGATGTCCGCTTTGACACCTGAAATGACGAGGGTGCGAAAGCCCTGTGCGGTGACGGTGATGTCGTAAGTGGCCGGGTCAATATTGGCGAAGACGTAGCGGCCTTCGTCGTTGGTCGTGCTGGTCTTTTCCGACTTGGTCGTCTGATCAACCATCTTGACGGTAGCTCCGGGCACGATAGCTCCGTTAGCATCCGTCACCAGCCCGGAGATTCTCGCCGTCGCCGCCGTCTGCCCTAACACACTGGCAGGCAACAGACAGGCGACCAGCATCAAGATTAGGAAACAAGTTGTTTTTAGGAAGCAAAGGGATTTCATTTCGTCCTCCATTGGTGGGCGGTTGGATTAGGCTCCTCCCACGATCAGATTTGTCACCTGTGCGAATTGCGAGAGCCGTCAGCTCACTACTTTGGAAACAGGGTGAAGTTCAGCCCTGAGCCTTGCACGAGAGTCGGACTTCCTGACCCTGCCTTTAGCCACTGCGAACTGTGCGAAAAACCCCGCGGATGCCCCTTGATGTTTAGAGATTGCTCTTCCTCGGCGTCGTCAAATTTAATTATGTATAAATATATAAATGGGGCGAATAAGTCAATATGTTTTAAGCATGTAAACCGCGCTAGCGATCAATCAGTCCCCTTAAGCTATTGAATTGCAATGATTCATACTTGGTAAGCTGGTTCGGCGAGAGATTTTATTGACCTCTCTTTCCAAAACATGTAAACATCTACATGTTTTGTAGCTGAGGCCGAAAGTAGGGACGAATTCGAAGCTCAGAGTCCTGAGCGAGCTTCAAATCAGGAGGGCCGATAACGATGATTCAATGGTTTGTTGACGTGAATAATAAAGTGCCTCTCTATTTGCAATTGAAAGACCTGATTAAGTACTACATCTCGACTGGCGCTATTCAAGCCGACCACCAACTGCCGGCGGTGAATGCCTTAGCGAAAGAGTTGGGGGTTAATTTTGAGACCGTGCGGAAGGCGTACAAGGAGTTGGAGAAGGATGGTCTCCTCTCGATGAAACGCGGACAAGGGACTCACGTGCTACTGAGCAACATCCCTCCCGCGCCGGTAAAATCCGCCGCCATAGTTGAAGAGGGATTACTCGATGCAGCTAAAAGGATCATCAACCAGCACTTGCAGCAGGGCATGAGCGTAGAGGAAGCCAAAAGGATCATGAAGCAAGCCTTCCGCGAAGTTGCAGCCGAAGGCTCTCAACCGGGGATCATTTTTACCGAGTGCAATACGCTTCAGGTCAAGGAAATTTCTCAACTGCTCAAGAGCTATTTAGACCGTCCGATCAAGCCCGTCCTGCTGAAAGATTTGCGGGACGAGTTGCAAAACACCCCGCCCGCCGCGCGCCAACCCTTGACCGTCGTGACGACCGGATTCCACGTCAACGAAGTCCGGGAGACGACCCGGAATTTGCCCGTCAACATTCATGTCCTACTAACTAACATGTCTCTGGAAACGAGACGCAAGCTCGATGCTTTCGGCAGAGAGGCCCGCTTCGGTTTCATCTGCCGGGATCAGGAATCTATCGCACTCTACAAGGACGTGCTGAAAGTGGAACTCGACAACCCGCAACTCAACCTGACCTGTACGACTTCGGCGGAAAAGTCAAAAGTGGCAGCCCTGCTCAAATCCGCCGACGCTCTTTTAGTTTCTCCCCCGGTCTATGAAGAGATTAAGCGCATCGCTCCTCCTGAACTCCCGATTTTTAATGTGTTCGACCGGGTCGATCCGATGGCTCTCAAGATCATTAAAGATTCCATTTTGGCAGGCGACGCACAGCCGCTGGGTCAGGTCGTGAGTCAGAGTTATGCGATTAATGCGCGCTTGCGGTGAGTTGTTTGCAGTTTAATCTGCACTCTGATGAATAGAGGAGACTGCGGTGAAGAAGGCGCTGATTTTAATCACTTATCTGCTGCTCTCGACAGATTCGCTTCGCGCGCAACAATCTCTGTTACTGCCTGAGCCGGTGGTCGCGGCTCTGGCACAGGAGCTTTCGGGCGAGACGGCCAAACGTCATCTTGAGTATCTCGCGCGTCATCACCGGATGCGCGGCTCGCGCGGCTTTCGCGCCGCCGCCGAACACATCGCCGGCGAGCTTCGCGCCTACGGCCTGTCCGACGTTCGCATCGAGCAGTTCCCCGCCGATGGCAAAATTTTCTACGGCACGCAGCGTTCGCGTCCACCGTGGGACGCCGAGTTCGCGGAGCTGTGGGAGATGCGCGAGACGAGCAAAGGATGGACGCCGCACGCGCGTCTGGCGAGTTGGGAGGCGATGCCCGTCGTGTTGGCGCAGGACAGCGAAAGCGGCGAGGTGACAACGGAACTGGTGGACGTGGGAGGCGGCATAGCGGAGAGCGATTATGCCGGGAAAGACGTTCGCGGCAAGATCGTTTTAGCATCGTCACAGCCGGGCGCGATCGCACGTCTCGCCGTCGAACGGCACGGCGCGGCAGGTGTCGTCAGCTACGCGCAGAACCAGCGCACGGCTTGGTGGGGCGAGGACGAGAACTTAGTCCGCTGGGGGCATCTCGACACCTTCGCGCCGAAGCAGACTTTCGCCTTCATGATCTCTTTGAAGCAAGCGCGCAACCTTCAGCAGAGACTAGCGCGCGGCGCGAAGATTCGCTTACAGGCGAAGGTGCGGGCCGGTCAGCATCCCGGCTCTTACGATGTCTTGACGGCGACGATCCCCGGCGCAGACGCGAGCCTGCGCGACGAGGAGATCGCCTTCAGTTGCCACCTCGATCATCAGCGACCGGGCGCGAACGACAACGCATCGGGCAGCGTCGCCATTCTCGAAGTCGCGCGCACCTTCGCCAAGCTCATCCGCGAGGGACGTATCCCGCGCCCCGCGCGCACCATCCGCTTCATCTGGCCGCCGGAGATCGAAGGCACGCTCACGCTCCTGAACGCACGCCCCGAACTCGCCCGGCGCATCAAGGCCGTCGTCCACATGGACATGGTCGGCGGCGGCCCTGAAACGAAAGCCATCTTTCACATCACGCGCGGCCCGGCTTCCCTGCCTTCTTTCATCAACGATGTGGCCGAACACTTCGGCGAGTTCGCGAACGAGCAGTCCGCGCGACACGCCGGCGGCGAGAGCGTCCCCTTCCCACTCGTCGCGCCCGAAGGCGGCAAAGAGGCGCTACTAGCGGAGATGGCCGAGTTCTCGATGGGCAGCGATCATCAAATCTACACTGACAGCTCTTGGAGTATTCCCGCCATCTACCTGAACGACTGGCCCGACCGTTACATCCACACGAATTTCGACACGCCCGCGAATGTTGATCCGACGAAGCTCAAGCGCGCGGCCTTCATCGGCGCGGCCAGCGCATATTTCCTTGCGAACGCGAAGGCGGCGGACGCACCCGCGATCCTGCGCGTCCTGCAAGCCAACTCTTTACGCCGAACGGCCACGATGCTCAAGCGCCGCGACCCGCTCTCAGCCGATGAAGCGGCGAACCTGACGCGTTTCCACATCTCGTATGAACGCGCGCTCGTTGATTCGATGGAGAGCTTCTTTAGAATCCCCGCAGAGACTCGCGCCGCTGCCGCCACATTTCTCGATAATCTGGAAAAGCTGTGGGGAGGGATCAAGCATCCTGCCCCGGCGCAAGGTGATGGACGCTTGGTCTTCCGCCGCAACCCTGAACTGAAGGGGACGATGTCAGCCTTCGGCTACGACTACTTCACAGACCGCTACGGCGCTGAACGGGAAAGGCAGCTTCGGCTGCTTCAGTTTCAGGGCTTGCGCGGTTCGGGCGGCGAGTACGCTTACGAAGTTTTGAACCTCGCCGACGGTCGCCGCACGGCGCAGGAGATTCGCGATCTGGTTTCCGCCGTATATGGCACTGTCCCGCTCGAACTCGTTGTGGAATACCTGCGCGCGCTGGAGTCCATCCGTGTGATTCAAGCAATCAAGTAACACTTCGCGCTGGTCTGTGTTCGTCGCTTTTGCTCTCAACATAGTGGAGGATGAAAATGAAATCCGGTGCGATCTTTTTGACGCTGTTGCTGACGAGCTTCGCGGTCACAGTCAAAGCGCAGGAGAGAAAGATGAAAATATACATCTCAGCAGATATGGAAGGCGTCGTTGGCGTCGTCACTGCCGAGCAGTTAGGGCCGCAGGGCTTCGAGTATCAACGCTTCCGCGAGTTCATGACGCAGGAAGTCAACGCCGCCATCGAGGCCGCGTTCGAGGCGGGGGCCACCGAAATCGTCGTCAGCGACTCGCACGGCAACGGGCAGAATTTGTTGATCGAAAAGTTGCATAAAGATATCACCCTCGTCCGGGCCTTCCCCCGCCCGCTGATGATGATGCAGGGCATTGACGAGACCTTCGCGGGCGTCATCTTTCTCGGCTATCATTCCGGCACGACTAACACTCAAGGCGTGCGCGCACACACGATGTCGAGCGCGCGGCTCGCCGACATGCGGCTGAAAAATATCTCGCTGTCTGAAGGCGGCATCAACGCGGCCATTGCCGGTCATTTCAATGTGCCGGTGCTGATGGTCTCCGGCGACGACGCGGCGGTGAAAGAGTTGACCGCGCTGTTGGGCGATGTGGAAGGGGCGGTCGTCAAATGGTCTTCCGGCTTTCACTCGGCGAGAACCCTGATGCCCGAAGCCGCTTACGGGTTGATCCGCGAGAAAGTCAAAAAAGCCATCGGGCGGATGAAGGACTTCAAGCCGTACAAACTCGCGCCGCCCATTCAGTTGGACGTGCGCTTTAAGAGTTATCGCCCGTCAGAAGTTCTGAGTTATTTATCAATCGTCGAGCGCACCGACGCGCACAGCATCAGGTTTGTCGGCAAGGACATGATCGAAGTCTCGAAGTTCATCGAATTCATCCTGACCTACGAGCCGGCGCTGGAGCCTTAAAGTGTAATGACACTCGCCTCTTTCGCTACTTATCATGCGACAGCGCGGATTTGCAGAGTTGAGTGAAGGGTAAGCCGGTTGACCCTAGCAAGCCATACAATCTAAGTGATCCGCCGTATGCTCCGGGTAACAAACCGTAGAAATAATGAACAAGCCTTGTGGAATCGCGTGACGGTCGTCGGGTGCGGACTTGTCGGCGGCTCTTTCGCGCTCGCGCTGCGTCAGAGCGGCGCTTGTTCGCGGATCGCCGGGTGGGACTCCTCGCCGGACACGCTCGATCAAGCGCTCAAGCTCGGCGTCGTTGACGAAATGGATCAAGCTCTCGCTTCCGGCTCGCTTTCATCTTCCGATCTCATTTATCTCGCCATGCCGGTCGGCGCGATCAGAGAATTCCTGAGAGCGCGCGGGCCGAGCATCAAGCTCGGGGCCATCATCACCGACGCCGGGAGTACGAAACTGGAAGTGTGCCGCGCGGCCCGCGCTCACCTGCCGGAAGGGCGTCGCTTCATCGGCGGACATCCCGTCGCCGGGAGCCACCTCTCTGGAATCGAAAACGCGCGCGCCGACCTCTTCACAGACCGGCCTTATATTTTGGTCACAGACGAAGCGGGTGATGAAAGCGCTCCCGCCCTCGCCGCTCTCAAAGAGACATTGGAATTGATCGGAGCGCACATCTATTTCATGCGCGCCGACGAGCACGACCGCGCGTTGGCGCTCGTCAGCCACCTGCCGCAACTGATTTCCAGCGCGCTGGCCGTGACCGTCGCGGAACAGACGGATCACCGGCGACTGTCGGAACTGACCGGGGCGGGTTACAACGACATGACGAGGCTGGCGGCGAGTTCGTGGTCTGTGTGGCGTGATATTTTCTCCTCTAACTCCGAGGAGATTGCTCTTGCCTTGAATGCGCTCGTCGAGAAGCTCTCCGCCGTGCGCGATGAGTTGCGGTCGCACGGCGCAGGCGGCGAACCCTGCGAGCTTTCACTTCTAAAAGTCCTGTTTGAGAAGCCGGCCCCCACCACTACTGAAAGTCTTTGCGAACCGGAAGAGTAACTATTAGCTTGACGCTCGCTCCCATTTCGCCTACATTGCTCCCTGCAAAAATTGACACCGGGTTGCATTCACAACCGGACTAATACGTGGCGATTTAAGGCGACTTGCTCCACGTTAAAAACTGCTAAAGAACCAGAATGGGAACTCTAAAAATTTATGAGGCCCCCGCGCTGAATCTTTAGCGCGGGGGCTTTTTCATTTCCCCGCGCCGTTCGAGCATTCGCCTTCTCAATCATCGCCACGCGGAAAAAGGAGACGGCATGATGAGGTGATGCGGCGGTAAACTCTGGCTACAAGGCAACGAGTAGCTGGAGTAGATAGGTCAGAGGCTGGATCGACTCGCTGCGGCTGTGACCGCGTAAAGGAGACTAATC
>JALZKK010000029.1 GCA_030859285.1 Acidobacteriota bacterium
GCGAGCAAGACTATGCAGCCGATCAGCCGTCGTCACCGGCAACTGCTGAAACTGCCGAAGGAATTTCGTCAGCGGCAGACCGGCAACGCGCCGAGTTGCGTTATTCTTACCGTCACGGCAACGGCGACGCGGAGATCATTTACGCCGAATTGTTGGACGCGCAGTATCAGCCGGTCGAACTGATCGACTCCGGCGATCCGGTGTTCGTCCGAATGCGGATGCTATTTCACCGCGACATCGAGCATCCGGTTTGCGGTTTTATGATCAGCAACCGGCACGGAATCAATGTCTATGGGACCAACACGGAGCAGCGCGGCTATCTCATGGGACGGGCGCGGCGCGGCGAGGTGGTCGAGGCGACGTTCGCGCTGAACTGTTGGCTGGGGCAGGAGCATTACTTCGTCTCCGTCGCCGTCCACACTGCCGACGGAATCGCGTTCGACTGGCTCGACGGCGTGATCTTCTTCCGCGTCGCCTGCCCCATCGAAATGGAAGGACTCGCCAACCTCAACGCCACCGTCTCGGCGCGGCGTTGCGGAACGATAGAGGAAGTGCAGAACGCAGAGTGCAGAGTGATGAACGACTGACCCGCTGCTCTTCGTTCAACGCTCCGCACTCTGCACTCTGCGCTGATTTAGAGTAAATGATCGCTTCAGACTTTCCCGAACTCAGCGCGGAAGACTTGGCGGCGCAAGTGCGCGCGTCTGCCGAGGAATATCGCGCCGCCCAAACAGTGGCAGGCGGCTTCGCTGCGCTGCCAATTGCGCCGGCAGAAGGCGCAGAGCCGTTGTCTGACGAGCAGCATTTTCTACCGCCGCTCAACTTACAGCCCGACTTTCGCCCGCACGCCGATGCGCGTTATCACGTCAGCGATCTGCTCGCGTTCCATGATCTTCATTTCGTGCAGAACGCCTTTCAAGCGTTGCGCGGGCGCGCGCCTGAGCCGACCGAACTCAACGAATATCTCGCTGCCCTGCGCGGCGGGTGGCTGACGAAGCTGGAAATTTTAGAAGCCCTGCGCGCGGCGGCGCAGCGGCAAGGTCAGGCGGTGCGCGTGCAGGGCCTCGCGCGCGGAAGGGCCAAAGGCTGGGCGCGGCGGCTGCTTCGTGTGCCGATCTTGGGTTGGCTGCTGCGCGTCCTCCGCTCTCTCTGGCGCGTCCCCTTGCTGATGGAACATCAACAGCGCTTTGAAGCGTATGCGCTCGGCCAGCAACAAGAGATCGTGAGTTACTTGAATCTCGCGTTGGAAAGAATCGCGCAAGAGCAACAGAAAACTCTCACGCAGCAACAGCAAATCTTCGCCGGGCAGGAAAGCCTCGTCGCCCAACAGCAAAATGCCAGAGAGCTACAGGAAAGGACGCAGGCGGAAACAGCGAGCCTCACGGCAGGCTTGGCGAACCTCGCGGCAGACTTGACGCGGCTCGCAGCAGACTTCGCCAAGATCGCCCATCTCTCTGATCTCGTCGGTGACACGGCAGCCGCGACCGCGCAGACTTCCTCCGTGACCGCGCAAACTTCCGCCGCCGTGGCCCAACTCTCCGCCGACATGGCCGGGGTGTCCGACCGGATGGTGCAAACTTCCGCCGGCATCTCGGCCATGTTCGACGATCTAGCGAGCGCGTCCGAATCAATCGTGATGCTGGCCGATGTGCTGGCCGGACTCGCAGCGCACAGTCCCGAACTGGCCGTGCCGGACAGACTGCTGCGGAAGCAACAAGAGATCGAAGCGCTGGCGCAGTCACTCGCGCAAGCGCAAGCGGCGGCGGCAGCGACCAACCGCGAGTTAATCGTGCAAGAGCAATTCTTCATCGTCGAAGCGCAAAAGGCCGCACTCGCCGAAATGCAACGCCGCATTGATGAACTGCACGAGCAGCAAAAGCAAATGCTGAATGCGGAATGATGAACGATGAATATCACGACGGAGCTTCATTATATTTATCATTTCGCACTCATCATTCATCATTTCTCCAACAGCTTCGAGTTCAGGAATGAAACCGGTCGCCATTGTCATCCCGTGGTTCGGCGCAGAGTTGAAAGGCGGAGCCGAGCAGCAAGCGTACCAATTGGCGCGGCGGCTGGCGGCGCGCGGACATGCGATTGAAGTGTTGACGACTTGCAATCGCGCTTTCCTGTCAGACTGGTCCCTTAATCACTATCCGGCGGGGGCGACGACGGAACACGGCTTCACCATCCATCGCTTCCCTGTCGATGGGCGCGATGCGGCGCAATTCGATCAAGTCAACGCACGTTTGCTCGCGCTCGCGCCTGATGAATTGCGTCCCGGCGTCTGTCCGGTGACGGAAGCAGAGACCAACATTTTCGTCGCGGAAAATATTAACTCAGCGGCGTTGCTCAAACACTTGCGCGCACGGGCGGGTGACTATCAGGCGGTGATCTTTCTGCCGTACATGTTTGGTCCCATCGTCGCAGGTGTGGCGCTCGTTGCCACGCGGCAAGGACGCGCTTTTTTGCAGCCGTGCCTGCACGACGAACCGCAGGCTTACTTTCCGCAAGTCGAGGAATTGTTCCGGCGCGCAGACAAGATTCTGTTCAACTCGGAGGGCGAACGGCAGTTGGCAGGGAAACTCTACGGCCCCGGCATCCACAGCCGCAGCGTG
>JALZKK010000031.1 GCA_030859285.1 Acidobacteriota bacterium
CGCCGGTTAGTGCGGAACTGCGGATGAAAGGCGAGGCCAAGCAAGCCTCGTTCGCCGCCCGCCAGCACTCTGGCCGTGATGTCAAGAAACACGGTTGGCGCGGCGGCGTTCGGTTGAAGCA
Organism: Acidobacteriota bacterium; assembly: GCA_030859285.1. Taxonomy (GTDB): domain Bacteria; phylum Acidobacteriota; class Blastocatellia; order Pyrinomonadales; family Pyrinomonadaceae; genus JACCRA01. Next base: position 122 of record JALZKK010000031.1, read on the forward strand.
CTTGAATTCTTCCGGGCTGTTCGACGACGAAAAGACGGTTGCTGCCGTCGCGCGCGTTGGTCAAGAGAACCGGACTGGAGAGATTCGACAGCACCGGCTCAAGCGCGAGCGCGGCGGGTTGCGCGTCTTGCGCTGATGTGCGGAAGCTCCCGCAAGTGAGTATTAAGAAAAGAGCGACAGCAAATTGCGAGGTTGCTTTCATGATTCCATTCACTCCTTAACACCATAGTTCGATTCTGCCTGCTTGCGCCATCTTCAGCTTGAATGTTCGGTAATAGGCATTTCACCGCAGAGGCGCAGAGGTCACGCAGAGGATTACGGAGAGAGTACGAACTTACTCTGTGGCGCTCTGCGCGACCTCTGCGCCTCTGCGGTGAACACGACTTCACTCTATACCCAGCTTGAAATCGCCAGCAACATCCCCTTCAAAAATCGCGCGCGGAAAACCGACGCTCAGATTAGCGATTAAATCATCAAGCGTCGGCCTGCCCTGCATATTTATCGGTACTCGCGTGAGAGATAATCGGCGCGTCGGTCGTCAGGGCTTGATCAACGAGTTGGCGTTGTTCTAGTTCGTGGATCGCGTAAGAGCCGGTAGCCGGACTCGCGGAGGCCGCGCGCCCGACGTAGTAGGGACGCTCGCACGCGGGGAGCATTCCCATCAAACGCGGTTCGACGAACGTCCAGCCGCCCATGTTCTTCGGCTCTTCCTGCGCCCAGACGAGTTGCGACGCCTGCGGGTAGCCCGCGAAAATCTCGCGCAAGGCTGTCTCCGGGAACGGATAAAACTGTTCGAGCCTGATGATGGCAACACGACGATCATCGGTCTTCAACCGCGCGGCGTTGAGATCGTAATAGACCTTGCCGCTGCACAAGACGATGCGGCGGACGGCGGCGCGGTCTTGAATCTCCGCGTCGTCAATGACGGGGCGGAAACCGCCGTTCGTTAAATCTTCGACAGTCGAAGTCGCGGCGGGCAGACGCAAGAGACTCTTCGGCGTCATCACGATGAGCGGCAGCGCGGCCTCTTGTTTCATTTGACGGCGCAGCAAATGGAAATACTGCGCCGGACTGGTCGGGTAGCAGACCTGCATGTTGTTCTCGGCGCAGAGCTGCAAATATCTTTCGAGCCGCGCGCTCGAATGCTCCGGCCCTTGGCCTTCGTAGCCGTGCGGCAGCAAGAGGACGAGACGCGAAGGTTGTTGCCACTTATCGACGCCGGGCGCGATGAATTGATCGATGATCACTTGCGCGCCGTTGCCGAAGTCGCCGAACTGCGCTTCCCACAACACGAGCGTGTCGCGTGCGACGACCGAATAACCATAGTCGAAGCCCATCACGCCTTGCTCCGAAAGAGAGCTATCGAAGACTTCGATCAGCGGTCGCTGCTGTTCGCTCTGTGCGAGATCGGCGAGAGGGGACCAAGCCTGTCCGGTCTGCGTGTCGTAGAGGATTGCGTGCCGTTGGCTGAATGTGCCGCGCCCGGAATCCTGCCCGCTCAAACGGACGGGTGTGCCTTCGAGCGCGAGCGAAGCGAAGGCCAGCGCCTCGCCGAAAGCCCAGTCCATCGGCGCGCTGCCTTCGCCCATCTTGGCGCGGCGGGCGAGCTGGCTGACCATCTTCGGATTGATGTTGAAGCCTTCGGGGACAAGGGCGATCTGCGTGCTGATTTGCCTGACGAGATCGACGCTGATCGCAGTGTCGATCACTTTTGAGCTGTCTTCTTCGATGATCGGCGCGGGCAGTTCCGTCTTCGGCGGTTTGCGCGTGACGATCTCTTTGGCGCGACTGAGGATCGCTTCGTATTCCGCGACGATCTCTTTCGTCATTTGTTCTACGTCCGCGTCGGTGAGGATACCTTCGCGCACTAACCGCGCGGCGTACTTCGCGCGCACGCCGGGATGCGCTTTGACGCGAGCGTACATCAAGGGCTGCGTGTAGCTCGGCTCGTCGCCCTCATTGTGGCCGAGACGGCGAAAGCCGACCACGTCGAGCGCGACATCCTTGTTGAACTCTTGCCGGAAATCGAGCGCGATCCGCAGCACGCGGAAGGCGGCTTCCGGGTCGTCGCCGTTGATGTGGAAGATCGGTAGTTGCGTCATCCGCGCCACGTCGGTTGAATAGATCGTGGAGCGCCCGGCTTGCGGCGAAGTTGTGAAGCCGATCTGATTGTTGATGATGATGTGGAGCGTGCCGCCGGTGCGATAGCCCTTCAAGTCCGCGAGGTTCAAGGTTTCCATCACAATGCCCTGCCCCGCAAACGCGGCGTCGCCGTGCAGCAAGACAGGCAAAGCGCGGTCGATGGCTTCCTCGCGCGGCACGCCCTCGTCGCGCTCCATTGCGTCTTGCTTAGCGCGCACCATGCCTTCGACCACCGGATCGACGAACTCCAGATGGCTCGGATTCGGCGAGACGCTCACGCTCACTTGTTTCCCGCTGCCGGTCGTGCGCGCGCCCGCCGCGCCCTGATGATATTTCACATCGCCCTCGTCTGCTGGAAAACTCGGATGTGCCGCGCCTTCAAACGCCGTGAAAATTCTTTCGGCGAAATCGCCGACGACGTTTGCCAGCACGTTCAAACGCCCGCGATGTGCCATCCCCAAAACGATGTCCTCAACGCCATGATCGGCAGCGCGCTCGACCAACTGATCCAGCAACGGAATGATCGTCTCGCAGCCTTCGAGCGAGAAACGTTTTTGGCCGAGATATTTCGTATGCAGAAAACGCTCGAACTGTTCGGCCTCAATCAATTTGGCGAGCAGTTGTTTCTTGGTTTCCGTCGCGATGGGTTGCGGCTCGACGAACTCTTGGCGGACGCGCTCGCGCAGCCAGATTTTCTGTTCCTTACTTTGAATGTGGCGATATTCGATGCCGACCTTGCCACAGTACGCGCGCCGCAGGGTGTCCAGAATCTCTCTGAGCTTCGCGCTCTCTTGGCCCGCGAGGCCGCCGGTAATGAACTCTCGATCCAAGTCCCAGATCGACAAGCCATAAGTCTCGATGTCCAACTCCGGGTGATAATGGAGCGGGATTGCATTCAACGGATCGATGTCGGCGACGAGGTGGCCGCGCACGCGATAGGCGTTGATCAGTTCAAGGACGCGCGCCTGCTTGATCGTCTGCTCGCGCACGTGATCGCCGCCCAACAACGCCGGATTGCGATCCACAGACCAGCGCATCGGCTGGATGGCAATGCTCAGATCGCGGAAAATGCTTTCAAAAAATTCGTGCTGGCCGAGCAACAGTTGATGGACGTGTGCGAGAAACGCGCCTGACTCTGCGCCTTGAATGATCCGGTGATCGTAGGTCGAAGAGATCGTCATCGTCTTGCTGATGCCGAGTTGCGACAAGGCTTCCGGCGTCATCGCGTGATATTCCGCCGGATACTCAATCGCGCCGGTGGCGATGATGACGGACTGGCCTGCCATCAAACGCGGCGTCGAAGCGACGGTGCCGATAGTTCCGGGATTGGTGAGTGAGAGCGTTGTGTCCTGAAAATCGGGCAGCCCCAACTTGCCATCGCGTGCGCGTTTCACTATGTCGTCGTAAGCCTTGCGAAATTCGTCGAACGAGAGCGCGCCCGCGTTTTTGATGTTGGGGACCAACAAGGAGCGCGTGCCGTCTTTCTTCTGAATATCAATCGCGACTCCGAGATTGACTTCCCGTCGGCACAAGCGCATCGGCGTGCCGTCAACAACGGCAAAGCCGTCGTTCAATTGCGGATATTTTTCGAGCGCGCGCAAGGTGGCGTAAGCGATGATGTGCGTGAACGAAGCCTTGCCCTGCCCACGCTCTTGCAAATAACGGTTGATGATCAAACGATTTTCTTCCAACGCCTTGACCGGCGCTTGCCGGTTCGAGGTCGCCGTTGGCACGCCGAGACTGGTCTCCATGTTCTCGACGATCTTCAA
>JALZKK010000067.1 GCA_030859285.1 Acidobacteriota bacterium
CTCATGGGCCGATCAGGAGCGTCTAGCCACGTGGCTCGCCGCGCACCCGGGGCCGGTCTTCGCCTCGAATCAAGCGACCCCGCCCGTGCTGAAGCTCTACCGTGAGCAGGACTTTCAAGTTGAAATCATCCAAGCCCCACGCATGATCAATTGCACCGGCGACCGCACACGTGCCGGTGAGATGCTCGCGCGTAAGAACGTCTGAACACGTTATCTTTCCGGCCCTTGTCAACTGACACTCGGCGTCCAGACCGCATGATATACTGCCTGCGAGGTATTCAAGTACTCTGTAAATATAAGTTAGCTTGCAGTTCGTTACATACTCTGCACAATGCCGAGCATGAACAAAGAACATGTCACACTAACCCACGCTGATAAGGATTACTTGGAGTCCATTTATCTCAGCAGAGCCGACGAACCCGAGTGAGTTTCGCGCGCATCAAAAAGTAGCTTGGTTGCACAGCCTAGAGCAGCTTCGTATAATCGCGGAAGGCGCGCACCTTCGCGCAAATTTTTTTGCGAGACTTTCAGAGATGCCGATTTACGAATACACCTGTCAGAAGTGCAAGGCCCATGTCGAGGCGATGCAGAAGATCAGCGATAAGCCGTTGACGCGCTGTAAGAAGTGCGGCGGCAAGTTGGAAAAAGAGTGGTCGCGGACGAGCTTTCAACTGAAAGGCTCTGGCTGGTACGCGACCGATTACGCGGGCAAGCAGGCGGACGCGAAAGAGTCGAAGGCCGAGACGAAGGCTGAGACTAAAAGCGAAACAAAAAGCGAAACGAAAAGCACCGGCGCGGAAAAAACTGCCGCGAGCGAAAAGACTGCCAGCTCTGATGCGTCAAAGAAATCTGCGAATCCGCCCGCTGCGTCCGGCAGCAGCGATTAGTTCTCGAACTCTCGAATAAAATCATGCGTGTTCCTCGTCTGCACATTCCATTAGCCATCGTTCTTATGCTCGCTGTCATCGTCGCGGCGACGGGGCAGGCCGGGCGTCGCCCCGATCAGTCGAAGACGCGCGCGCGTCTGGTGAGCGTCTTCGCCGTGCGCGAGGATGGAGCGGGCGCGCCGCTCACCGCCAACGACGTCGCGATCTACGACGACGGCATCGAGCAGAAGATTCACAGCTTCACGCCCGATCCCAGCCCGGCGCGCATCGTCCTCTTAGTCGATAATTCGCTCTCGCTTCGCGCCGACGTGCCGAAGCTGGCGCAGGTCGCGCGCGAGTTCGTCTATGAAATTTATGAAGGGGACCAGATGTTGATCGTCGGTTACGACGAGCAGGCCGAGATCGTCTCCGACTGGACGGACGACGCGCAGAAGATCGAAGCCTCGCTCACCGGCTTGCGGAAGAAAGGCCAACCGTTTCTCTTTGACGCCCTCACCGCCGTTATCAACGAAGCTCTGCTGCCCTTGAGCGGCGCGCACCGCAAACGCGCTATCGTCCTCATCGGCGATGGATTGGATCGCGGCAGCAAGACGAAGTTCAAAGCCGCGCTCGCCGCCCTGCAAGCCGCCGACATCACCGTCTATGCCTTGCAGATTCCCGACCGCACCGGCGGCGCGCACCGCCGCGACACGCCGAAGCCTTCTGAAGTCGTCCGCCAACTCGCCGAAGGAACCGGCGGGCGCGTGCTGCCGCTCGACGATCCGAGTGCCGCCGCCAAAAGCATCTGCGACGAGCTACGCAAAAACCGCTATCTTCTCGCTTACACCCCTTCGTCCGTCTCCTACATTGACGCGCGCCGCCTGCTCATCTCCGGCAATCACGGCATCACAGTGCGCTCGAAAACAATTGAGCCGAAATGAAGAGGGTAGAGGATAGTAGAAGCTGTCTTGATCTGCCCTCTATCCTCTGCCCACTATCCTCTATCTCTTGAGTAGAAATAAAACATCAATGCGATCACGGCGATGAGGAGGATTTCGAGGAGGGCGAAGTATTTGGGATCGAAGCCTTCGGCGTCATCGCGTGCGTGTTGGTAGAGAACGAGCGTGCCGAGCAGGAAGCCTGCCGCCAGCCAAATGATTTGCCGCTTCGTGTCCCACATGAACGTTAGCCGTTGCCTTGCCGCTTCAGATTTGGCAATTAACGCAAGCGCGCAATTTTTGTAAATGCTCGGCGGCGGCTTGGAGCGTCTCGTCGCGTTTGCAGAAGCAGAAGCGGACTTGCTGAGAGCCGAGGGCCGGGTCGCTGTAGAAGGACGAGCCGGGGACGCAAGCGACGCCGATGTGTTGGATGAGGTGGCGCGTAAACTCGATGTCATTCGCGAAGCCGAAATTGCTGATGTCGGTCATCACGTAGTACGCGCCGGCGGGTCGGAAGAGCTGGAAGCCTGTGCGCTCCAACTCCGGCAAGAGCAGCGCGCGGCGCGCGGCATAATCAGCTTGCAATTGCGCGTAGTATTCCGGCGGCAGCCGCAAAGCCATCGCGCCGGCGGCTTGGAGCGGGGCCGCCGCGCCGACGGTCAGGAAGTCGTGGACTTTGCGGATCGCGCCCGTGATGTGGGGCGGCGCGATGCAGTAACCGACGCGCCAGCCGGTGACTGAATAAGTCTTTGACATCGAGTTGACGATCACCGTGCGCTCGCGCATTCCTTCGAGTTGCGCCATCGAGATGTGCGGGCGCGGCGTGCCGTCGTCGTGTGAATAAATGATGTGTTCGTAAATCTCGTCGGTGAAGCAGAGCGCGTCGAACTCGCGGCAGAGGGCGGCGATGAATTCGAGTTCTTCGCGAGTGAAGACTTTGCCGGTCGGGTTGTTCGGGTTGCAGATGATGATCGCTTTTGTCTTCTCGTTAAAGGCGGAGCGCAGTTCGTCACGATCAAAACTCCAATCGGGGGCGCGCAAGGGGACGTAGCGCGGACGTGCGCCGGAGAGAATCGCGTCGGGCGCGTAGTTCTCATAGAATGGCTCGAAGATGACGACCTCTTCGCCCGGATCGACTGTTGCCATCATCGCCGCGATCATCCCTTCGGTTGAGCCGCACGTTACCGTGATCTCGGTTTCGGGATCGATTTCTAAACCGAGATACCAGAGAGTCTTCTCCGCAATCGCCGCGCGGAAATCCCGCGCGCCCCAAGTGATCGCGTATTGATTGATGTCGCGTTCAATCGCTTCCATCGCCGCGCGCTTGATGTCGGCGGGCGCAGGGAAATCGGGAAAGCCTTGCGAGAGATTGACGGCCCCGTACTTGAGAGCCTCGCGCGTCATCTCGCGGATCACAGATTCGGTGAAGCGGCTCGCCTTCTGTGAAACGTGGCGTCGTGTTGAAGCGGTTGGTGTTGTCATGTACATTAGCGCCGCTGATTGCGGGCGCAGATTTAATTTATGTGAGCTGCGATGCTCGCACAGTGGGCGCGTCGCAAGCAACTGTGCAGGCGATGAGTGAGGCTAACAAATGCCTGATGGGCAAGCATCCGTGATTGGCAATGTTTTTGGCGGTCGCGTTCTTGTTAGTGTTCGCGGCCAAGCAGTTGGGACTGTTATAGAGGTGTCAATCGTGAATCGTCAATCGTGAATCGTAAGCGCCTGTCTTTGATCTGTTCACGATTGACGATTCACTATTCACGTATGAGGTATTCCCCATGATTCTTCGTGTCTTGCGTTTCCTGTGGTTGCCGTTGGTGATGATTGCGATTTACGCGGTCTTACGTTTTCTGATGGGGCCGGTCTTCGGCCAGCCTTACGCGCCGCGCGGCAACGCCGCTTTTTCCGTGGTCGGGGTGACGATCTTGAGTAGCCTCTACTTCGGCGCGCTGTCGCGGCGGGTCGGCGGATTCAACTGGCTGGGGACGATCCTGATCGGGATCGTGTTGGGGCTGTTCGCGCAACTGCTGATTTTCACGGCGACGCTCGTCAGCTACGCGGCGGACCTCAATACTTATTATGTTCACTGGGACGCGCTGAATGTGCCGGAAGGGACCATCGTGCCGATGAGCCAAGCGTTGGCGGCGCGGGCGGGCGGTCTCTTGTTTGGTCCCATCTCTACGGCCATCGTCGCGCTTATCGGGCGCACGGTCTTCGGCGCGTTGGCCCCGCGCCCTGTCGAGTCGCAATCTTCGGCGAGGCTGCCTTAAGACTTAACCGCAAAGGGTGCGAAGGCGGGACGCAAAGGGCGCAAAGTTTTCTCGCGTTCACTGCGGCTCCCTTCGTGTCTTTTGCGCTTAAATAACTCTGATCATGGTCGTCTTAGAAACGGAATACCGTATCGAGTTGGAGTTTCGTCGTTGCGCGGTTGAGCGATCCCGTTGGCGTGTTGCCGAAGACGCCGAGTAGTCCGTGCGGACGCGCGGTGACGAGGCCGGTCAGTGACAGGATGACGCGCGGAGCAGCGTTGTAAGAAAAGTTGAAGCGATGCGCGCGCACATCGGATTGCTGCGGGATGTCGGAGAAGTTGAACGGGGTCAATACGGCGTCTTTCTCGATCCGCATGAAGGTGTAGCCGAACTGCACGTCGTTTTTCTCCTGCGTCTTGCCAACCTGAATCTCCGCCCAGTAGCCGTTGTTCTCGTCGTTGTTCACGATCAGATTCGTGCTGCCCGGCCCCGCCGTGATCACGTCGCGCGTCTGTGTGTTAGTGACGAAGTTGAAGAGCAGCGTGACGGGGAAACGCCGGCTCCCGGTGAGGTCGAGGCGCGCGATCAGATCGACGAGGTTGAAGCCGGACGAGAGCCTGCCGTCGCGGTTCGTGGCGTTGTTGGTCGCAGTCGAGATACCGAGAGACAAGCCGGCGACGAACAGATCGCGGGAGAGGGGGACCAATGCCGTGACGCTTTGCGCGGGCGTCGTCGCGGTGGCCGGGATGTTGACCATGACGGGGATTTGCAGTTGCCCGCCGAAGAATTGCGCTGGCGTGATGAACTGCGTCCCCGAAAAGTAGAGGTCAGTAGCGGAGACGGTCAGCGCAACGGTCGGCGTCAGGCCGAAGCGGGCGCGGGCTTGCGCGCCATAGAGAGCGAGATCGCGACCGTTGCGCCGCGAGAGACCGCGATTGACGCGCCCGCCCGCGTCGAGCGTGAAGGCTGCTTGGCGTTCGAGCAATGGCAGTTGCCACGCGACGAACGTCAGATTTTTCAGCGCGGAGATTTTGAAGTCGCGCGAATAACTCTCGTTGATGCCTTCGGGCTGAATGTCGCCGTCCCAAGTCATCTCGGTGGATAGCCACGGCGTCTCGAACTTGCCGCCTTGCAGCTTCAGCCCCGGAATGGCCGACGGACGATAAGTGATGTAAGCCTGATCGAGCGCGAATTGCTTGCGGTCGAAAAAGTCCGTCAGCGTCTGGTTCACACTGATCACGTCGGGCAATGTGCCGGTGGCGAAGCGGAGGCCCCAATCAAATTCTTTGCCGAGTGGCCCGCGCAGGGCGAGACGTGCGCGAATGCGGGCGCGATTGCGCGAGGACAGTTCGTTGCCGGCGATGGCGGGATTCGCATTGTTCGGCAAGGCGTTGAGTTGGCCGAACGTGCCTTCATAACGCAAACGGATGTCGCCGCTAAAAGTGATCGAGCCGAGTTGCTTAGACAGCGCTTCGACAGTTTTCGTTTGCGACTCAATGCGTCCGACGCGCGTTTCCAGCGAGTCGCCTTGTGCGTTTTTAGTCGCGGTCTGAACAGGCGGGTTGCTGTTGTTGCTGTCTAGCGCGCCACTGGTCCCATCAGTCGCGGGCTGAATAATGGCGGCTGAAGCGACAGATTCGGCGCGAGCCGTGTGCGCGAGCAATCCGTTGAGCAAGCGCGTTTGTTCGTTGAGCGCGGCGCGCAGTTGGTCGATCTCTTCGCGCTGTTGCTGCAACTGGCGGCGCACTTCTGCGAGCGATGTGGCATCACTGATCAGAGCGGGGCTGGTGGCGTTGATGCCGCCACGCTCGCCGGACGGTATCGTTTGCGCTGTTTGCTGTGCAGGTACGGCGTGCGTGAAAACCGGGACGAGACCACACACGAGCAATGTGTGCGCGATGAACTGACGCATGAGTAATTCCTTCCTGCGATTGGAGATATTTTCGTTGAAGTGAAACGGCGTGCGGCAAATCGCACCTGTGATAGCCGAACTGTCGAGGAAGGTCGAGCAAACTTACCGCTTCAGCTGAAGGCCATCTTAACCCAAGCTGGCGCAGAGATGTATTACTGAATTGTTAGGCGGATTGTGTGAACGGCTTTCAGTGGGTGGCGTTAGCGCCGCCGGTGTGCGCGGCAGCCGTTATCTTCGCCGGGTGCGCGCGGCGGCGGTCGCGCTCCGCGTTGGACATTTGCCGCAGCGTCGAGTGAACAGCAAGGACGATCTCTGAAAGGGCGTCAGGACTCGCGCCAATCGGCTGTTCTTTTTCGGCCAGCATGGCGGCGGCGACTTCACAACTCAATTCATGGGCAATAGACATAGGATGAGGCTCTCCCGTCGCGATTGTTAGAGATGATTTCGATAAATGCTTCCGCAAAAGATGAGGGAGCATCATAGACCCTCGACGTTACGAGAATGTTACAGAAACGAAAGTTGCCGATGGCTGCATGTTCGCCTGTCGCAGAAAATAGGTCGCAGACAGCAGGCTCGTCATAAAGTCTGAGATTTTCTCCGCTTTAACTTTCGTCCGCACCGCCCTAGAGTTATGATGGCCTCGTTTCTGATAAATAAGTTCTTGATGGCGCTCCCGTCCTTTGCCGGCGGTGGCAAACATGATCATGCGAAAGACATCTTCGTTCTTCCGTTTCAATGCATTGCGCGATCTGGTCTCGGACTCGATGGCGATTGACATGGGATCGACTTCTACGATCATCGCCGTGCGCGGGCGCGGGATCGTGGTGGACGAGCCGTCGATCATCGCCGTCCATAAAATGACCGGCGAGATCGTCGCCATCGGCCAAGAAGCCCACGACATGCAAGGGCGCGAGGCTCGCGAGGTGCAACTCGCCGCGCCACTCGTCGATGGCGTCGTCGCGGATTTCGAGCGGACACAAGTCATGCTCAATCATTTCGTGCGCGCGGCTCGCAGCGGTATCTCGCATTTCAGCCGCCGCGCGGTTATGAGCGTGCTGTCGGGCGTGACGCACGTCGAACAGCGAGCCTTGCTGACCGCGGCGGAACATTCTCACATCGGGCGCGTCTATATGGTCGAAGAAGGTTTGGCGGCGGCCATCGGCGCGGGCGTGAAGATTGACGATAAGAACGCTTCGGCGGTCGTGGACATCGGCGGCGGCAGCACAAATGTCGCTGTCGTCGCGCGCGGCTCGATTGTCTATTCGCAGGCCGAGCGGATCGGCGGCTCAGACATTACCGCCGTGATCATGGATCGTCTCCGGCGGCATCACGGCTTGATTATCGGCGAGCTGACCGCCGAGCGCTTGAAAATTCAACTGGCCTCAGCCATTGAGCCGGCTGAGTCGCTGCGCCGCGTACCGGTCAAAGGGCGCGACGTGCAGGCGGGGACGCCGCGCGCGGTGGAGGTGACGAGCGGCGAGATTTGCGAAGCCGCGCAACCGCTCCTCCAACGCTTGTCGCGGTTCGTGGGGCGCTCGCTCGCTGATCTGCAACCCGAAGTGGCCGCCGATATCTATGATCGCGGCCTGCTCCTGACGGGCGGCGGCGCGCTTCTCGACGGCATGAGCGAGTTCTTGCAGCGTGAGACCACGCTCGCCACGCGCATGGCCGACGAGCCGCGCTATGCCATCGTTCGCGGCCTCATGCAACTTTACGAAGACCCGCTCACCCTCCGCCGCGTCACCCGCAACGAGCCTTCACTCTTGTTAGAGATGAGCGACGGCGCGTTTGAAAGTTTGTAACAAAAGTAGGCAGGAGGCAGGAGCAGGAGGCAGCATGAAGAGACATGCTTTCCTTCTGCCTCCTGTCCCTGCCTCCTGCCTCCTGTTTTATGAATTACGCCAGCATCTTTCACCGGCAAGTGCGCGTAGCGCGGGTCTTCGGGATTCCCGTGCGGATCGATTACCGTTGGTTCATCGTCTTTGCTTTGAGTACGTGGCTGATCGCCGTCGTCTTTCAGCAGGAGTTGGGCGTGGGCGGCGTGCAGCTCGAATGGTCGGCGGCGTGGATCGCAGGGATCGTGACGACGTTGGGGCTGTTCCTGTCGATCTTCGGGCATGAGTTGGCGCACGCGCTAATCGGGCGGTTGGAAGGCATTGAGACGGAAGAGATCGTGTTGCATCCGTTCGGCGGGCTGGCGCGTCTGCGGCACGCGCCGGAGAGCCCGCGCGCGGAATTTCGGATCGCGGCAGCGGGGCCGGCTTCGAGTTTTATTTTCGCGTTGCTCGCCTACGGCGGACTGTATCTCGTGGGTTGGGGCGAAGGGGCAGCGTGGGCGGTGTTGCTGCTGATTAGCGGCGGCAATTTGATGTTGGCGATCTTCAATCTGCTGCCGGGCTATCCTTTGGACGGCGGGCGCGTGCTGCGGGCTTTTCTGTGGCATCGCAGCGGGCAGATGGACGAAGCGACACGATTGGTCAGCCTCGGCGGGCAGATCATTGCGGTGACGGTGGTAGTGTTTGGCGTCTTCATCGTGTTCAGGTGGGACGCATATTTCATGGCGTTGATGTCGGTGCTGGTCGGCCTCTTTCTGTGGGACGCGGCGCGGGCGGTCTTGCGCGAGCAGGGGACCAGCGCGAACCCGCGCACGGTCGCCGATGTGATGTCCGCGCCGTTCAGCGTCGAGCCGGACGTGACGGTGAACCGCTTCGTCGATGAGGTGCTGCCGGTCTGCCGGCAAGAGTCAGTCGCCGTCGCGCGCGGCGGGCGTTTGCATGGCATCTTGACGCTCGGAGATTTACAACAATTGCCGCGCGAGCGTTGGCATCAAACGCGCGTCTCCGAAGTGATGCGCCCGGTCGGGCCGGAACTGTTCCTCGATCCCTCGACGCCCCTCAGCCGCGCCGACGCCTTGATGAAAGCCAACGGCGCGGGCGCGGTCGCCGTCCTCAACGGCGCAGGCGAGATCGTCGGTTTTTTAGAACGCCGCCGGTTAAAAGCAAGGATGAAGGATGAAGGCGGAAGGATGAAGTGAAGAGAGATAGGGAGACGGCAAGATAGAAAGCTGTTGCGCCTCATCTCACAACCGCCCCGTCTTTCTTCATCCTTTGTCCTTGCTTTTAATCGCCGTTGCTTTAGTCGAATTTGTCCGGCATAATCAGCGCGGATGCGTGTAGCTTCCATTGGTTGGAGACAACTGTGATCGGACGCGCGCACTTACAAACTATAAACGCCGATGGCACGAGAGCGACAGATTTCGAGCCGCCGGCAATCTCTAACACCGAAAGCCCGGCGGGCTTTCTACGTGACGGATGGCGAGCTATGAAGCTAGTCCTCGGACTTCATCTTTCTCCGTCAACCCAGAGTGATGACAGCGTTTTTTTTACTGCTATACAGCGAGTATCTCGACCGGCTGCGCGAGCCGCGCAATGTGATCGACATTGTGCTGGTCTTCGCGATTATTTACACGGTCTTGAAACTCGTGCGCGGGACGCGCGCCGTGCCGATGGCCGCCGGCATCGCCGCCTTCGCGCTGCTCTACTGGATTTCGATCTGGCGCGGGCTGGCGACGTTGGAGTACGTCATGCGGGGCGTGCTGCTTTATCTTCCGATCCTCATCATCGTCCTCTTTCAATCTGAGATCAGACAAGCGTTTATCACTGTCGGCAACCGTATCCGGCTACCCTTGTTCACGTCGCGGCAGAGCGGGCAGTTCGGCGAGGGCATCTACGACGAGATCGTGCTGGCCGCAACGACGCTGGCTTCGACGAAGACCGGCGCGCTGATCGTGATCGAGCGCGGCATCGGCTTGAAAAATGTGATCGACGGCGGCGTGCGGCTTGATGCGGAACTGAGCTACGATTTGATCGTGACGATCTTTAACCCGGCGACGCCGCTTCACGATGGCGCGGTCGTCATTCGCCGCCACCGCGTTGCTGCCGCCGCGTGTTTCCTGCCGTTGACGTTGAACCCGCGTCTGTCGAAAGACCTCGGCACGCGCCACCGCGCCGCCATCGGCATCACGGAAGACACGGACGCTGTTGCCGTCGTCGTCTCGGAAGAGACCGGCCTGATCTCTTTCATGCAGCGCGGCCAGATCAAGCGCGGCTTGGACGCAACCAAACTTCGCTCTGCGATCTTCGACGCCGTCGCCGCGCCCGCCCGCCGCTCGGAACAGGAGCGGCAACATCAAACTGAAGCGGAAACGAATGAAGTAGTCTCAACATAGGGTCAGGGGATAGGGTTGGGGGTTAGTCAAAATAAATCCCCAATCCCCAACGCCCAACCCCCAACCTCTGATCATGAACTTTCGCGACATCGACAAAGGAGCAACCTTACTGGGGCGGCGGTGGCTGCGGGAGTTGGTGTTTGAAGATTGGGGCATTAAGCTGCTCGCGCTCTTGATCACAGTGAGCCTGTGGTACGCGGTGGCGGGGCAGCGCGCGCCCGCAACGGCGCGGCTCAGGAACGTGCCATTGGTGATCAATCCGCCGGGCGATATGGAGATCAGCAACGAGCCGGTTGAGCAGATCGATGTCACGCTGCGCGGCAGCCGCCGCGCGCTCGACGCCATTAAGTCCAGCGATCTCATCATCAACTTCGACGCCAGCAGCTATAGGCCTGGCGAGCGGTTGTTGCGTTTGACGCCGCAGAACGTGAAACTGGAATTGCCGGACGAAGTCAGCCCGCAAGACGTGACGATTGAGCGGATCGAGCCGGGAAGCGTGTCATTGCGTTTAGAGCGGCGCGTCGAGCGTGAGTTGGCAGTGGAGCCGCAGTTTGAAGGCCAACTTCCCACGGGCTATATCGTCGCCGGCGTCGAAATCTCGCCGGCCAAAATTCGCGTGCGCGGGCCGGAGAGTTACGTCAATGCGCTGTCACATGCGCGCACGGAAACGATTGCACTTGACGGCAAGACCGAGAGCTTCACTGTCCCGCACGCCGCCATCGACATCCCCGATCAAAAGGTCAACCCGTTGGAGGCTGTGGTCGATCTCTTCGTCAAGATCGAAGAGGAAAAGATCGAGAGAACGATTGCGGGCGTCCCGGTGCGGCTCGCCGATGAAAGCGACAGCACGACAGCGCGCCCGGCCAGCGCCAGTGTCAAATTGCGCGGGCCGCGCTCCGCCGTCGAATCGTTGCGTCCCGAAGACATCTCACTTGTTTTAGACAAGGCCGAGGACGGCACGCTCAACCCCCGCCTCTCGCTGTCCGCAACTCTCCAAGGCCGCATCGAATTGCTCTCCACTACCCCAACGAAATTTTCCATCAAATGAGAGAGTAGCAAGTTTTCAGTTTTCAGTCAGGCACGACGGCTGAAAACTGAAAACTAAATTAACTGAAGCCATGAAAAAACTTTTTGGGACAGACGGAATGCGGGGCGTGGCCGGGCGCTTCCCGCTCGACGCGAAGACTGTGCGGACTGCCGGCCACTCGCTGGCGCGACATTTGGCGGCGCACGCGGGTCGTGCGCCGCGCATCGTGCTGGGACGCGACACGCGCGAATCGGGCGCATGGATCGAAGCGGCTTTGAGCGAAGGCGCACGCGCGGCGGGAGCCGCTTGCGAGTCGGCGGGAGTGATAACGACGCCGGGCGTCGCTTTCCTCGCGCGCACGCTGCCGGCAGACGCGGGCGTAGTTATCAGCGCATCGCACAATCCGTATGAAGACAACGGCATTAAAATTTTTGCGCCGACGGGCCGGAAGCTCGACGACGCGACGGAGCGTTTGATCGAGGCTGACATCTATGAGGCGCAAGGCAAGCGCGTCGTGGCTGACGAACGCCCACCGAATATCGAGGCCAAGCCTGCGCCGGACAGTGGAAAAATAGAAGCTGCATCGGCGGCTTTACGGCAGCAGTATCTCGATTATCTGGCGGATGAAGTCGCCGGTGATCTGCGGCTCGAAGAATTGCGGATGATCGTTGATTGCGCGAATGGTGCGGCCTCGCAGTTAGCTCCGGCGCTGTTCACACGGCTCGGCGCGGACGTGCGAGCTTACGGCGTCGAGCCTGACGGTCGCAACATCAACCGCGAATGCGGCTCGCTCTACGTCGAGCGCCTGTGCGAGAAAGTCGTCGCCGCCGGCGCGCATCTCGGCGTCGCATTTGACGGCGACGCGGATCGGGCGCTCTTCGTCGATGCGAGCGGCCAAGTTGTCGATGGCGATGCGACAATGTGGGTGCTGGCGCAATCGATGGCGGCGAACGGGCAATTGTCGGGCGGGCAAGTCGTCGCGACCGTGATGAGTAACATCGGTTTAGAATTAGCGCTCAAGTCG
>JALZKK010000089.1 GCA_030859285.1 Acidobacteriota bacterium
TCGAGATGAGGACGTTGACGACGGGCGCGCCGGCGAAGACGAGGGGCATGACGTAGGTCGGTAGGCCGCCGGATTTGAAGGCGAAGATGATGCAGACTGCACCGATGGCTCCGAGCGCGCCCGCGAAGGTCGCCGCCGTCGTTCCCTTCATTGTGAAACCCTGAAGTTGCCCCTGCGACCACAAGCCAACGACGGGGACCAACACGCCGATCAGAAAATAAGCCACGCCCACGCACAAGAGCGCCCGCAAGGGATTCCCCAGCAACACCTGTCCGTTGTGCAAAGCCGGGCCGTACAGCCCCCACGCCAGAGCCGCGCCGAGCGCGAAGATGATCCACCACATAGCAGTTTTCAGTTTTCGGTTTTCAGTTTTCAGAAGAGCGGTTTCAGTTTTTGATCTTTAGCCATCAGCTCGCAAGCCTTCGTTGAAAAACTGAAAACTGAAAACTGAAAACTGAAAACTGTCCCTCAGAATGCGATCCGCACGCCTAACTGAATCTGGCGTGATTCCCTAACGGTCGAGCGGATTTGCCCGAAGGTCGGGATGTTGGGGTTGATGCCCGCTGGTTCGGTTTCCGCGCCGGAGAAGGCGATCAGGGTCGGCGGTGCGAAGTTGGCGCGGTTGAAAAGATTGAATGCTTCGACGCGCAGTTGGATGTTGCCGCTCTCGCCTAAGAGTCGCGGCCAGCGCGTGTTTTTGACCGCCGCGAGATCGAAGGAGCGGAAGTTGGGGCCGATGAACGCGCCGCGCCCGGTGTTGCCGAGTGTGCCTGCCGCCGGCAGCACAAAGGCGTTCGAGTCGAAGTATTGATCGGGGCGGCCTAAGACGGCGCTCTCGTAGGTGAAGCCGGGGGCGATGGACGCGCGGTCGCGTCCGATGCCGGGGCCGAGCGAGGGTTGCCAGAGCGAGCGCGAGCGATTCGCCTGCACGAAGACGGTCAGCGGGTTGCCGCTGCGCGCTTGACTGATGCCGGCGAGTTGCCAGCCGTCGAGTAAAGTTTTGGCGACGCCCTTCGTGTCGCGCGCGAAGGGGATGTCCCAAGTGAAATTGACGACCCAGTTGTGTTTGGCGTGGTAGTCCGCAAGTCCCTTGTTGTAGTTGAAGCCGGAGAATTCGGGAAAGGCGGTGGTCGTGCCGTTCGTCGCGTCGGAGAAGAAGGTCGAAGCCTGCGTCGTGTCGATGTTGCGCGAGAAGGTGTAGGACGACTGCACGTTGAAGTTTTGATTCCAACGCTTCCGCACTTCAAAGATCAACGCATTGTACCAAGAGTTGCCGTCGCTGCTTTTTAGTTCGATGGTCGAGAAGGCCGTGTTCTGGCGCGGGCTGCCGAGCGGGAAGAACGGCGTGCCGTCTGGCCGGATAATGGGGACGGCGGTGTTTACGTCGTTGCTGCGGAGCAAGTGAACGCCGCGCGAGCCGGCGTAGCCGACGGTCACGACCGTCTCGAACGGCAACTCGCGTTGGAGGCTCAGGTTATAGACGTGCGAGTACGGGTTATCGAGATTGAACTGAACGGGGCGGATCGAATTACCGACGCCACGATCAAGCGGGGCGTTCGGGAAAATGGGTAGGCCCGCCGCGTTACCGATGATAATTCGCGGCGTGGCCGGCGGATTAGTCACGGTGACGATCAGGTTTTGTTGATTGTTCGTATTGAAGTACAAACCGTAACCGCCGCGCAAACTCGTGCTGCCGTCGCCGAAGATGTCCCACGCGAAGCCGACGCGCGGCGAGAAATTTTTCTTCGTCGGGTTGCGATAGAGAACGCCGAGGGTCGGCGCGCGGTCGCTCAAGTTCGGGAGCGCCGAGTCACGCCCGTAAATGTCCACGGGCTGCGTGGCGACTTCGTAGCGCAGTCCGGCGTTGAGCGTCAGGCGCGAGTGGGCGCGGAAACTATCCTGCACGTAAAGGCCGAGCAGCGTGAATCGCCAGTAGCGGTCGAGCGCGCCGTTCGGGGGCAAACCGAGAAAGCTCTGCGGGCGGTTCGTCAGAAAGTTTCGTAAGTTGGCGAAGGTGAAGATGCCGAGCGAAAAGGTCGGGTTCACCATGTTGTCTTGGTAACGCTCGACGAGTGCGCCCGCCTTGATGAGATGCCGCCCGCGCGTGTGCGTCAGGCCATGCTCGAAGCCGAAGACGTTCTGCGTTAGCTTCACGTTCACGGAAGTCTGTGGGCCAAAACGTGGGATGCCGCCGATGTCGATGTTGCCGAGAGATTCGCGCCCTTGAATGAAGGGCTGAAGTTCCTGCGTCGTATTCGCTTCCACGTCTTGGCCGACGCGCGTGCGGCTGAAGCTGAAGCGAAACGTGTGCAGCGTGCGCGCCGACCCGATGAAGCGATGCTCAGCGGTGAAAAATTGATTGCGTGACAGAAACGAGCGCGGGAATTGCGGGAACTCGGTCGGCAGCATTTGAGCCGCATCGTCGAAAGTGTAGCGCGCGAAAGATTGATGACGGTCGTTGAAAATATGATCGATGCGGCCTTGCGCGAAGTGCTGCGTGATCTGCTGGTTGAAGCCGAAGCTGTAATCCGCTAACCCGCCGCCGCGGTTGATGCCGTTCGGCAATGGGAACTCGTCGAGATATGGCCTGACCGCCGGATTGATCGTAACGGGCGTCGTACTGCCGGGCAAAATGCCGTTGCGCGCGTTAAGGTCCGGGACGACGGTGCGGATTGTACGGCCTAATCTTTCCCGCAAAGATTCGTAGCCGAAAAAGAAAAACGTCTTGTCCTGCTTAATTGGTCCCCCGAAACTGCCGCCGAATTGGTTGCGCTTGAATTCAGGCTTTCGTTCGCCGTCGAAAAAGTTGCGCGCGTCGAAATTATCGTTGCGGTGAAATTCGTAGAGCGAGCCGTGAAATTCGTTCGTGCCGGATTTACTGAGCGCGCTAATCTGCCCGCCGGAATTGCGCCCGTACTCCGCGCTGTAAGCGTTCGTCTCGACGCGAAATTCGCGGATCGTCTCGATCCCCAAAACTGTCCCGGCGGCGCTCCCAGCCGGGCCGTTCGTGAAATCGTTCTGCGGCGTGCCATCAAGCAGATAGACGTTCGAGCGCGGGTCTTGCCCGTTAATGCTCATCCCCAGCCCGTGCGCTACGACCGAGCCACCGTCGCGGTGCGGATACGCGACGACGCCGGGTTGCAGGAATGCGAGGTCGGTATAGTTGCGTCCGTTCAAAGGCAGATCGCGGATCGCGCCTTCGTTGACGAGATAGCTCAACTCGGAAGTCTGTGTATTGACGAGCGCGGCGTCGCCGATCACCGTGATCGATTCCTCCGTCCTGATCTCAAGGGCGATGTTGAAGACCGCCGTCTCGCCAATCGTGAGCCGCACGCCGCGCTGCACGAAGGGTTGAAAGTTCACCATCTCCGCGCGCAGTTCATACACGCCGACGGGCAATCCCGGAAAAACATAGCGGCCTTCACCGTCCGTCATCACCGAGCGCGCCAAGCCGGTCTCCAGACTTTGCACGGAGACTTTCGCGCCGACGACCAAAGCGCCAAGCTGATCCTTAACTTCGCCGGTCAGCGTGCTAGTCGTCTGCTGAGCGGCGGCGACATGCGCGAAACAGAAGACGAGAATTGCGATCAGCAACACTCTCATGCTCTGAGAAAAATGGCTTTCTAAAAAATTGGAAAACATAAATAACGGCTGGCTTTCTTTTTCAGACGTGCGGCAGGCGCGATCAGCTTTCCGCCGAAGTATTCTAAAGGCCGGTCTTGACTGCGGCAAACGACCGGCACACTATCCGTCAGTCTTACGTGCAAACTTACCCGCCGGTTTCCGCGTAATAGCTGCAACAGGAAACGCGCCATCAGCGCGAAGCGTAAAAAGACAGAAAAGATGATCCACGAAATCACACGAAACGACACGAACAATGGCACAGTTCTTTCGTGTCGTTTCGTGTGATTTCGTGGATCAATTCTTCCGCGCTCCCGGCAGGAGGAGGAATTTTATTCAAAAGTCATATGAAACGCGCCTTGCTCATCTTTGCCGTCGCCGCGCTCTACATTTTGCATCAGGACTTTTGGTTCTGGCGCACTGCTCATCCATTGGTCTTCGGCTTCGTTCCCGTCGGGCTGTTTTATCACGCTTGCTTCGCGGTCGCCGCGTCGCTCTTGATGTGGTTGCTCGTGACGTTCGCTTGGCCGGGACATTTGGAAGAAGAGATTGAGACTCGAACTTCGTCGAGAGAGGACGCTGAAAAACTTTGATCCCGGCAATCGTCGTCTTCATTTATTTGGCCGTCGTCGTTTATATCGGCGTCTTCGCGTTTCGCAAATCGACCGGGCGCGGAAAGGCCGAAGATTATTTTCTCGCCAGTCGTTCGTTGGGGCCGTTCGTCTTTTTACTGTCGCTGTTCGGGACGAATATGACGGCGTTTGCGATCCTCGGCTCGTCGGGCCACGCTTTCAATAACGGCATCGTGACGTTCGGGTTGATGGCGTCGTCTTCCGCGCTCGTCATTCCGTTGACGATCTTTCTGATCGGGACGCGCGTCTGGGCTTTGGGCAAGAAATACGGGTTTATGACGCCGGTGCAGATGTTCCGCGACCGTTGGGAGTGCGGCCACATCGGGACGGTGATCTTCGCAGTGCAGGCGGCGCTGTTGATCCCCTACATCATCATTGGCGTGATGGGCGGCGGGACGACTCTGAATGCGATCAGCGGCGGCGTCGTGCCGTTTTGGTTCGGCGGCGCGATTGTCGCGATGGTGGTGATGAGCTACGTCTTTTTCGGCGGGATGCGCGGGACGGCGTGGGTCAATAGTTTTCAGACGATCCTCTTTCTCGTCTTCGGCGCGATTGCTTTGATCGTGATCGGCGCGGGGATGGGCGGCTTCCGCAGCGCGGTGACGACGATGCAGAACTCACCCGCGCTCGCGCCGCTCCTGACGCGCGAGCGCATCTCGCCGCTTTATTTCTTCAGTTACACTTTCATTCCGCTCTCAGCCATCGCGTTTCCGCACATCGCGATCTTCTGCCTGACCGCGCGGAAGATGAATCAGTTTAGGAAGACGGTCATCTTCTACCCGCTCTGCATCATGGCGATCTGGCTGCCGTGCGTCTTTCTCGGAGTGATGGCGAATCGCGTGACGGACGTGCCGCAGATTCGCCAGAAGCTCGAAGCGCGCCGCACGCTCGCCACGCAAGGGCGACAACTCGCGCCCGAACAGCGCGACGAATTGCGCGAGCAAGCGGCGGGCGACGACACAATTCTGCTCTTGCTGCAACGATATGCCCCGCTGTGGCTCGCGGGACTTTTGGGCGCGGGAATCATGGCTGCGGTGATGGCCTCCGATTCGCAAATCCTCGCGCTCTCCACAATGTTTACCGAAGACGTATTCGCTTACTACGGCGGCAAGCGACGCTTCGGCGAGTCCGTTCAAGTGCAGACCGGACGCATCTTTGTGATTATCCTGACCGTGCTGGCCTATGCCGTCGCATTGCGCGCGCCGGAGACGATCTTCGAGTTAGCGATTCAATACGCCTTTTCCGGCTACGCCGCTCTCTCGCCGCTCTTAGTCGCCGCGCTCTTCTGGCGCGGGAGTACAAAGTGGGGCGCGCTCGCCTCGACTGTCTGGACAGCCTGTGCCGTCAGCGCCGTCGCCGTCTTCCAAGCGTTGGTCCCTGCGCCTGCGCCCGGCCCCGCGGCAGTCGTCGCCTCCATGGGCGGCCTCGAACTCCTCTCGCGCACGCCCGGCGGCACTGCCGTCCTCGGCTTCATGCCCGTCGTCCCAATGGTGATCGGCTCTGCGCTCTTGATGATCGTCGTCTCACTGCTCACCGCTAAACCACAATCGGCGACACTATCGAGGTATTTCACGAAATGACTCAGGATGTCCCGCTGCTTGCGGCGGGAATTTTTACTGCGCCGCATCAAGCGCAAACTCCGCGTCCATCGTTTTCGATATTTTATCTATGTTGAGACTGCGCGCCGAAGCGTCGAAGATTTCGCGGTACGTGCCAGCATTATCATATAACTCTTCATGCGTGCCGTATTCGACGACGCGACCTTCTTTCAAGAGGTAGATGATGTCGGCGTCAATGATCTGCGAGATGCTGTGTGAGATGACGATGGTGGTGCGGTCTTCTTTGATCGCGTCGAGACTGTTTTTGATTTGCTCGCTGGCAATCGCATCGAGGCTCGCGGTCGGTTCGTCGAGAAAGATGATCGGCGGGTCTTTGAGGAACAGGCGTGCGATGGCGATGCGTTGTTGCTGCCCGCCGGAGAGCAGTTGCGCGTCGTGGTCGTACTTGTCAGGCAACGCTTCGATTTGTTCTGCGAGATAGGCCTGACGTGCCGCTGCTTCGATTTGTTGGAACGTCGCGCCAGTGTCGCCGTAGCGGATGTTCTCTCCAATCGTGCCTTTGAAGATGTGGTTCTTCTGCAAGACTAAGCCGATCTTGCGGCGCAAGCTATCAGTCTCATATTCGGAGATTTCTTTGCCGTCGAGGAGGAGTCTGCCGCTCGTCGGCTGGTAAAATCTCGTCAACAAGTTGAGCAACGTGGATTTCCCCGCGCCGGAGAGACCGACTAACGCGACGGTCGCGCCGTGCGGGATTTTCATGTTGATGTTGTGGAGAGCCTGCGTGCCGTTCGGGTAAGTGAAGCTGACATCAATGAGTTCAAAGCAGCCTTTCAAGTTGGAGACGCCGAGGTTGCCGCCCGTTTCGCTTTGGTCGTCCGCATCAAGAATTTGAAAGTAGCCTTCGGCGTAAGTCAGCGCGTCGTTCATCTCATCGTAGATGCGGTGAAGTTGGCGAATCGGCGCGGAGACGTTGTTGAAGAGTAGGAGGTGAAACATGATTGCGCCGATTGACATCTGCGCGTCTAAGACGAGGTACGCGGTCAGGATGATAATCAGCACGACGCCGATTTGTTCGACGAACGTTTTCAAGCCGTCGAAGATGAAGTTGGTTTGACGTTGCTTGAGTTGGGCGTTGACCAAGTTCTGCTGCAAGCGCGTCTGCTTTTCCTGTTCATACTCCTCGCGCACAAACGATTTGATAACGATGATGGAGTTGATGATATTGTGCAATCCGTTGTTCTTTTGTTCGCGCAAGGCGCGCAAACCCCGCCGCGCGCCTTTCAGCATCGAAGCCTGTCTGTAACTCAACAAAAAATAGACGGGCAAGATCGCCGCCGCCGTCAGACCGACGTAAAAGTTGGCGACGAACATGATGATTAACGCCATAATCGCGTTCGCGAATAAGGGCAGAATGTCTATGAAAGTGCTCTGCACGACTTTCGTCAAACTCTCCGCGCCGCGCTCGATTCGTGTTTGCAGAATGCCGGTCTGATTGTCGCTGTCGCCGTAAAACGCGAGCCGGTAAGTGAGTATCTTCTCGACAGCGAACTGCGAAAGATCGCTCGACACGTTGACGCGGATTTTCTCGCCGAACAAATTCTGCCCGTACTTGACGCCGGTGTTGATGATCTCCTTGCCGAATAGAATCGCGCTGATCGTGAGCAACAGCGCCAGACCTTGCGATGCTGTTTTGCCTTCCAGCAGCAAGCCTTCGATGGTGTCCACCGTGTAGCGCAGAACAATCGGGTTGACTTGCGCGGCGAACGCACCGATGAGCGTGAGTAGAAGTGAGATGATGACCCAACGTCGGTAAGGTTTGACGAAGGGTGCCAATCGCCGGATGATCTGCCAGATGCTCATAGTGGAATCAAGCCTAAAACATTCAAGTCTTGAATACCATCAAGCGGCGGCATCACGGCTAAAACACAACGGAAAAGAATGAGACAGGATTAACAAGATGAACAGGAGAATTTCGCCATTCGCTGTTTTGTTGGCTTCATCCTGTTTATCCTGTCAATTCTGTCCGTTTCCTTTTGCTCCCATGCTGCCGGGTGCGATCTAAATCGAAACACATGACATTGGGACACTCGATTGCTGGTAACGTGAATGTTGTTTCCACAACCTTCACCGCAGAGGCACAGAGTTTACGCAGAAAACCGCAGAGAACTGCACCGT
>JALZKK010000090.1 GCA_030859285.1 Acidobacteriota bacterium
GGCGGAAGCTGTATCGCCGCGCCGAAAAATCTGCGGTTGATCGGGAGCGTCCGCACGGTATGAGCGAATGACATCGTCGCCCCGCAGATCGACATCCCAGACGACCTGTGTGCCGGTCGCGAAATAATCGGCGCGCTTCTCGGCCATCCGCTGTTCTGCCTTCGGGCCGTAATCATTTTTACTGCGGACCTCGACGGCGAAGACGGGTGCGCCCTCGAAGAATTTCATGCCGGTGAGCGGGCCTGTGTGGAAGGCCGCGTCGGGGCTAAGTGATTTTCGATGCGGCAGATTAACGACAAACGCTTTATTGTCGCTGACTGCAAGACCGGAGCCGACACGCTTGCTGTGTTCACGCAGCGAGACGAAAATCTCGTCGCCGGCGTAGCCCGGCTCGCAGCCAGTTGGTGGCATCAGCACAATCTCCCCGTTGACGATCTCCGCCTTGCCCTCGACTCCGTAGAGGTCTTCAATGGTCGCTTCTACTTTGGTACTCATCACGACACCTCGCATTTAACCGCCGATAAAGCTCATTGTCCGCGCCGGTTGGCGGAAGTTGGGATCGTTGATGTAGTGGCGCGGTTCTTTCTTCATGATCACGCCTTCAATGTACTCGATGATCTCCGCGCGCGTTGCACCGTTGCGGATCACGTCGCGCAGGGAGTGTTCGACGGTGGAGAAAAGACAGGTTCTGATTTGTCCATCGGCGGTGAGGCGGATGCGGGAGCAAGCGCCGCAGAAGGGTTCGGTGACGGGGGCGATGATCCCGATCTCACCTTGTGCGCCATCGGCGAAGAGCCAGCGCGAGGAAGTCTCTGAGCCGCGTCCCGTCGTGGCGGGGACCAAAGGGAAACGTTCCTCGATCCGTTCGCGTATTTCGCGCCCGGAAACTACCATCTCGCGCGACCAATCGTGACCGGAATCGAGCGGCATGAACTCGATGAAACGCATTGCGACATCGTGCGCGCGCGCAAACTCTGCGAAGTCTGCCACTTCATCTTCGTTGTGGCCGCGCACGATGACGGAGTTAATCTTGATCGGAGCGAGTCCCGCCGCTTGCGCCGCCGCGATGCCAGCCAGCACGCGCTCTAAGACATCGACGCCGGTCATTTGCCGGAACATGTCGCGCTTGAGGCTGTCGAGGCTGATGGTCACACGATCCAGCCCTGCCGCTTTCAACTCTCCGGCGCGCTCAGGGAGGAAATAACCGTTGGTGGTCAGCGCGAGATCGCGCAAGCCTTGTGGTTTGAGCACAGCGAGTTTGCGGATGATCGTCTCGATGTCGCGGCGCAGCATCGGCTCACCGCCGGTCAGACGAATTTTATCAATGCCGAGAGACACGAGAATATCGCAGGCATACTCGATCTCTTCGTAAGAGAGCATTTGCTCTTTCGGAGCGGCGGGCGGCTCGCCATGCGGCAGGCAATAGAAGCACCGAAAGTTGCACCTATCGGTGAGCGACACGCGGAGGTCGCGAATCTGTCGGCCAAATGAATCTGTGAGTCTGCCAGTCATTTCAGTCTTTCACCCGAAACGCGGATCGCCATCAAGAAAACACACGCAATTTTTGCGGCTGCCTTTATGATACGCCGCGCGGATAGCGCGCTCCAAGTCTAAGTCAGAGTTGGAAAGTTCGGGGCGCTTTTGTTGAAAGAGGATTTCGCGCAAAGGCGCAAAGGCGCAAAGCCAGACCGCAAAGATAAACGCCCTGTACTTTTCAAAAGTTACTTAGACTTGGAGCGCACTTCCGTCGAGTTACCCGACCGAGTAGGTTGTAACTTCTTTGCCCGAGAGGAAATCCTTGCGCGCGGCTTTTTTGATGAGGCCGGTTTGTTCCAGTTCAAAATAAGCGCGTTGAATCTCGCCTTTATCGACCGAGAGTTTTTGGGCGAGCGCGGCGGGTTGCGGAAGCTGCTCGCCGGAAGCGATCTCTTTGTTGCGAATCTGCTCCTCGATTTGATTCCGCACCTGTAAATAGACGGGGCCTTCCGAGCGGTCTTTGAGTTGAATGTTCAGCATCGATAATCTCTGCGGCTCCTGAATCTGTTTAGCCTGAGTTTACGACGCACACGGGCAGGCTTCCAAACGTGCAAGCGGAATTGCAAGGTTCATTCTCGCAGGAAGAATCAGCCACAGATGAACACGGATGGACACAGATGAAGAAGACTTGGCTCATGTGTTCGCATTGCGTGTCGTTTCGTGTGATTCGTGGATGGTCTTTATTTTCCGCGCGCTAATCGTCGCGCTCTTTGTCTCGTGTGGTTTGCGCGGAGAGCGCGAGCGTTGCGTTGCAAGCCCGTCAGCTTGGCGCGTTTGATGGCGCTGCGGCGGAAGCGCGCGGCGTAAGTTTCAGGAGTGAGTTCGAGAATTTCGGAGAGATCGGCGGAGACGTTGCCGGGGCGGGGCGCGAAGCGTGTTTCGTCGGTCGGCTGCTCGAAGCGGTTCCACGGGCAAACGTCTTGGCAGATGTCGCAGCCGTAGAGCCAGCCGTCGAGACGGTCGGAGATTTCCGGCGGCAATTCAGGGGCGCGCAGTTCGATGGTCGCGTATGAGAGGCATTTGTTGGAATCGACGACGTAAGGTTCCGTGATCGCTTGCGTCGGGCAAGCGTCGAGACAGAGCGTGCAAGTTCCGCAGTGATTTTCTGTGGGCGCGTCAGCACTTACGAGTTCGAGGTTGAGCAGCAGTTCACCGATGAAGACCCATGAACCGTAATCCTGCGTGATCAAATTCGAGTGCTTACCGATCCAACCCAGACCTGTGCGTGCGGCCCAAGCCTTATCCATCATCGGCTGAATGTCCACGCAAGTTTTGCCTACGGCTTCAGGCCACTTCGTTTTGATCCACGCGAGCAAGTTTTTCAGTTTCTCGCCGACGACATCGTGATAATCGTCGCCCCAAGCGTAGCGTGAGATTTTGCCCAGCGCCGGATCATCCGAGCGCTGGTGCGGCGTGTAGTAATTGAGCGCGACGACGACGACGGAGCGCGCCGCCGGGAAGAGCAAGCGCGGGTCTGTGCGCTGCTCGGGCGCGCGTTCTAGCCAGCGCATCTCCCCGTGAAATCCGCGTTGCAACCATTCTTCAAGATGCGCCCGCTCTTCCGCAAGCGGCGCGGCAGGCACGATGCCGACCTTGTGGAAGCCTTCCTGCAACGCGCGCTCTTTGATCTGTGCCGCGCGACGCGCCGCCGCTGATAATTCCGGTGTCGTGTCGTGCAATAAATTCAGCATCGTGGGCCGTCCCTCAGAGCGGAAGATAATCACATTGCAATCATGCTGCAATAAACGCGCTCATCCGGTGTGGTTATGATAACATTACGCTGTTGTTCTTGACGGCCCCCAACAAGAGCGCCTCACATCGTTGACGGTTCCTGAAAGGGACTAATCAATCGCACAGTCTCGCGCCGCGAATTCGGTCGCCGGCAGCCAGTTTCATTTGCTTGGAGCTGTCCCGCGCGAGATGTGTCAGCCAACAGTCATCTTTGAAACTAAAAGACGGGAGTAAGCCATGTTAAGAATGGGCAAAGGCTCGAAACCAGAGCTACCAGAACATCAGAGAGACGAGCAGACGCCGCTGGCGTCAGTTCCCCAAACGGCGAGTGCGGGCTATGCGACGGATGCGGAGACGCCTGCGGCTGTCGTCGCTAACAATCAGTTTTCTGAACGGCCTGCGGCGGCGACTGCGCCGCGCGCCACGACCGATCATGAGAATCTCGCGCGCGCCATTAAAGACGGAGTCGTGGGCGGCTTCGTCGGCAACACTACGGCCTTGACGGGCGAGGCCAATTTCAAAGGTATGTTGCGTGTGGACGGCCATCTGTCGGGCCGCGTCACTTCCGAGAAGGGGACGCTGCTCGTCAGTTCCGGCGGGCAGGTGGACGCCGAGATCAATGTCGCCGTCGCCAAGATTAACGGCACGGTCAACGGCAACATCAACACGAGTGAGCGGCTCGAATTGGGCCGCACTGCGCGCGTCATCGGCAACATTCAGACGCCGGAGCTGATCATCGAGCAAGGCGCGTTCTTTGAAGGCGGATGCCGCATGTTGCCGCGCACGGCAGCAGTTCAGCCCTCGACGCCGGCTGCCGCGCGCCAGCCGCCGCTCATGCAGCCGAAGGCGCAGATCGAAACGGCGGATGCGAGCGGCGCTCAACCAACGCCTGTGGCACAGGTGGGAAGCGTCGCCGGGAACGGGCAGAGCGCGCGCCCCAATGTTACGGCCTGAGATTTTCGCTGGGAGAAAAGTTTGACGAAGTGAAGGGAGAAGAAATTTATGAGCCTGAGCATCACCAACGATCACAAATACCGCGAGCGTGAGTGCCTGCACCGGCAGATGGGTGCGGAAGGCTTTTTCTATCACGGCACGGCTTACATCCAATCGCTTCAACGCCTGAAGAGCGCGGCGGCGTTGGAATTCTCCACCCGCGTCACGGCTTTCTTTTGGTCGGACGCCCCGCAGATCGCCGTCTGGCTCTGCCACGACTGCGCCAGCGAACTGCGCCTGCTCCACGCCGAAAGCGTCTCAGGCCAATTGGCAACGGCGAGCGCCAGTTAAGCGGCGAGTTCCGAGTTTCGGGTTTCGAGTTCCGAGTTGAAAGCCTGTTTTATTTAACTCGAAACCCGAAACAGGGCTGACGTTTCAACTTTGCTCTTCGTTGTGGAGCTGCTCGTTTTTGAGTTGCTCCCATTTTTCTTTGGTCTCGCCGGTTAGTTCGCTGGGCAGGGTTTCGACAGGCACGCTGTTCTCCATGCAGAAGACGCGCCAAAGCATGAAGCGCGCGTCGAATTGCCCGGTCTCCTCAGAGATTTCATTTGACTTCTCAGGTTTGCTCTCGCTTGTTCGCTTGTCCACCTTGTTTCTTCCTCACTCTCTAATTTTGTCAGTTCTGAAATGGCGAAACGTAGTTTAGCAAGTTTTAGGGAAGAAGTGCGTATCTGCGTGGGCAAGAATCGTGGCGGGGCGGGAATTTAAGAGACAGCGCCTTTCAGGTAAATGCTACTGGTCGGAGCCGGCGAGCCGCTCTGCGGTTCGAGCGTGATGGCGAAGAGTTGCGCGCGGCGACCGGCGGGCGGGATGGTCTCGCGGAGTTCGGCGTGTCCGCTCGCGTCGGTGGTGAAGAGGCCGCCGGGCAGCGGCTGGCCGTCGGCGATGAACCAGAGTTGGTAGGCTTTGCCTGCCGGGACGGGCGGCAAATTCGCGGCGACGAGGACGGCGCGTCCCGTCTGCTGATCGTAAGTGAGACGCGCTTGAGCATCGGCGGCGACTTCCGTCCCAGCGAGCGCGACAGTGCGCGAGGCGGGCGCGGCGAGTAGATCACGCTCGGCGCGCAGGGCGGTCAATTCTTGTTCGGTCTGGCGCAGGTCTTGTTCGGTTTGGCGCGTGTTGCCGGTGGCGCGCGCAAGCTGCGTCTGCAATTCTTTGTTCTGCGCCCACGCCATCGCCAGCGTGATTGCCAGCGCGGCAATAGCGATTGAGGCGGCGAGGCTCCCGACCAGCAACAGCGGTTTACTGACAAGGACGCCGCGTCGCTTCTCACGCTCCGCGTCGAGCGCGACGACGTTTGTCGGCTTTGGCAATGCGGAGTTCTCGCTGTCCGCCTCAGTCTTAGTCACGGCCTCGGCGCGTGAGATGGGCGGCTGAGTTTTGATCTGTTCAAAGAGCCGTTCGCGCAAAGCGGCGGGCGGTGCGACGGAAGGTGCGGCGTAAGCGAGCGTAGCGGCGACTTCGCGCCAGACATCCGCTTCGGCGCGACACTCGGCGCAGGATGCGAGATGCGCTTCCAACTCGCGCCGTTCAATTGCGTCGAGCGCGCCGAGCGCGTCTGCCGTTAATAAATCTATGTACTCTTCGTGTTTCATCAAATCCACGTCCGCGCGCTCTTCATTTGCTCACTCAATAGCTCGCGGAGCTTGATCAATCCCGAACGCATTCGCGTCTTCACTGTGCCGAGCGGCTGGTTGAGCTTTGCCGCGATCTCAGATTGTGTGAGCCCTTCATAGTAAGCCAGCATCAACGCGCGTCGTTGCTCTTCGGGAATCTCGGCGAGAGCGCGGCGCACGACCTCGGCCTGCTCCGAGCGCAGCACATCGTCGCCGGCATCGCCGATCTCTTCAGGGGCTTCGCGCATCGCGGCGGTGGTCGCGCGCTCGCGTGAACCGAGCGCACGCAGGCGGTCGATAGCGCGACTGCGCGTCAGCGTGACGAGCCATGTGAAGCCGCGCCCGCGCGCTTCGTCGAAATCAGCCGCCCGACGCCAGACTTGCAAGAACACTTCCTGCAATACGTCTTCCGCTTCGGGGCGGTTGTGCAATATACGGAGCAGTAAACCTAAAAGGATGGAGCTGTAGCGATCATAAAGTGAGGCCAGCGCCAATTCATCGCCGCGCGCGATGGAGTGCAGCAATTCAATGTCGGAGATTGACTGTTGTGCGTGGTCGGACACGGGGATGAAAAGTAAGCAGACGGCAGGAGGCAGGAGCGGGAGGCAGTCAAGAGCGTTGAGATGTGCTGGCTCCTGCCGTTTGTTTACTGCCTCCCGCTCCTGCCTCCTGCCGTCTGCTGTTAAGCGACGGTGATGTCGTTCGATAGGTACACGTCTTGAATCGCGTTCAAAAGCGCGATGCCTTCGTTCATCGGTCGTTGGAAGGCTTTGCGCCCAGAGATGAGTCCCATGCCGCCGCCGCGTTTGTTGATGACGGCGGTGCGGACGGCTTCCTGCGTGTCGCTTGCGCCTTTCGACTCGCCACCTGAATTGATCAAACCGCAACGGCCCATAAAGCAGTTCGCCACTTGATAGCGGACCAGATCAATCGGATTGTCGGTAGTCAACTCTTCGTAAATCTTCTTACTGGTCTTGCCATAAGAAGAGCCTTCCATGTTGAGCGCGTTGTAGCCGCCATTGAGTGTCGGCAATTTCTGTTTGATGATGTCGGCCTGAATCGTGACGCCGAGGTGATTAGCTTGTCCGGTCAAGTCGGCAGCCGTGTGCATGTCGGCGCTGGAAGTCTTGAATTTCGGATTGCGGAGATAGCACCAGAGAATCGTCGCCATGCCGAGTTCGTGCGCGTAGGCGAAGGCTTCGGCGATCTCGGTCAACTGTCGAGTCGATTCATCCGAGCCGAAATAGATGGTCGCGCCGATAGCCACCGCGCCCATGTCGTGCGCCTGCTCGACCGTGCCGAACAGGACTTGATCGAACCTGTTCGGGTAGGTCAGCAACTCGTTGTGGTTGATCTTGACGACGAACGGAATCTTGTGCGCGTAGCGGCGGGCGACGACGCCGAGGACGCCGAAGGTCGAAGCGACGGCGTTGCACCCGCCTTCGACGGCGAGGCGCACGATATTGTCTGGATCGAAGTACACCGGATTCGGCGCGAACGACGAGCCGGCGCTATGCTCGATACCCTGATCGACCGGCAGGATCGACAGATAGCCCGTGCCGCCGAGCCGCCCCGCATCGAACAGCGCTTGCAGCGAGCGTAGCACGCGCGGACTGCGATCCGACGCGGCCCACACGCGATCCACGAAATCGGGGCCGGGTAGTTGCAGTTGATCTTTCGGGATCGTCTGCGAAGTGTAAGCGAGCAACGCCCCGGCGTCGCCGCCTAACAACTCTTCGAGGTTGAGGTTGGGGGAAGTCGCTCCGGTGCGTTGCAGTTCGGTAGCCATCTTGGTCAATCCTCCTGTCTTAAATGAATCTCACAAATGCCGCTGTGATCAAGCGTAGGTTCTCAGCAAGGTGGACGGGATTATAGCACAGGAACCGGCGCACAAAAGCTAATCGCGGCGGGCGCGATATGATGCGGGTGTAATCAAAAGTGATGCAACCAAGCCACAAGTTTAGGCATGGGCTTGACGAAGCTGTTGCCAATATGATTTCCATTCTCCATTTGCCCGACAGACCCGCAACGCCAACATCTTTTCGGCATTCTCTTTGAGCCACCAAGCCCCACTCTTTTTCTATCTGCCTTGCACGACACTGCGCTGTCCGCCTTCGATCTCTCCCGAGCCAATCGGCAAGCCTTCTCG
Organism: Acidobacteriota bacterium; assembly: GCA_030859285.1. GTDB lineage: Bacteria > Acidobacteriota > Blastocatellia > Pyrinomonadales > Pyrinomonadaceae > JACCRA01. The sequence continues at coordinate 8,026 of JALZKK010000090.1, forward strand.
CAGCGCGCGCTCGTAATCCAAACACTCACGCCGCTCACTCAAGTATCGCCACGCCTTTCGCAC
>JALZKK010000109.1 GCA_030859285.1 Acidobacteriota bacterium
TCTTGAATCTTCTGAGTGAGGTTGAGGAGCTTGAGTTGGCCGCTCTCGCGATTGAGCGTCGTGAAGCTCGACACCAGTTCGCCGATGCCGCTCGAATCGACGTAGCTGACGTTGGCAAGGTTCAACAGAATCTTCTTCTTGCCTTCTTCGACCAAGCGACGGATCGCGCTGCGAAGCGCGACGCTGCCCTCGCCAATCGTGATCTTGCCGCCCAAGTCGAGGACAGTCACATCTCCGGCCTGCCGCTCCGATATATTCAGTTCTGCCATGAGAGAAAATCTCCTTCTGCAAGTTTTCAGTTTTCAGTTTTCAGTTTTCAGATCAACTCGTTCTAGCTGAAAACTGAAAACTCTCTATCTTCTTTTCGTCATTCGCACGACCATGCCGCCTGCAGGATGCCGGCTCCATTCGATTGAGTCCATGAAGGTTCGCATGAAGAGGATGCCGCGCCCGTTGGCTTTCAAAAGATTTTGCTCGTCGGTCGGGTCGGGCAACGACGTGGGATCGAAGCCCTCGCCGCGATCTCGCACCGTCACGATCAGTTCCGCGCCCGTGTCAATAAAAGCGATCTCGACCGGCTGGCTTTCGTCTTGCCTATTGCCGTGCAGCACGGCGTTGGTGACGGCTTCGCGGACGGCCAGATCAAGGCCGAATGCTGCTTCCTCGCTCAACTTCAGACGACTCGCCACTTCAGCGGCGACCGAGGCCGCTTCCGCAATCGACTCGATGCGGCTCGGCAGGGTAATGTCAGTCGTCTCGTCGGCCACAGTTGAGAAGCTATGTCCCCTTTGTTTAGGGTGCCGTCCGGCAGGAGCGTCGTGCTGCCACACTACAAGTCTTTGGAAAGCCTGCACAATGTATGACGCGCGCCGCGCGACTGTCAAGAAACTGCGGGTGTCAGGTGTCGGGTGCCGGGTGTCAGTAAGTAGCCTCTATCCGACACCTGACGCCCGATACCCGACACCTATATTATGCCTGCATGAAAATCCGACCGGCCAGACAGGTACGCGGGGAGTTGCGCTTGCCCGGTGATAAATCGATCTCGCATCGCGCGGCGATTCTCGGCGCGCTCGCCAAAGGACGCACGCGGATTGAGAACTACGCGACAAGTGAAGATTGCGCTTCGACGTTGGCGTGCTTGCGGCAATTGGGCGTCAAGACTGAGCGTGACAGCATAAATATTTTCATCGAAGGTGCGAGTACGGCGCTGCCGCGCGCGGCTGAAGCGGCGCTCGATTGTGGCAACAGCGGCACGACGATGCGTTTGCTGGCGGGCGTACTGGCAGGACAATCTTTCAGCTCGGCTTTGACGGGCGACGAATCGCTGCGCTCACGCCCGATGGGGCGCATTATCGAGCCGCTCAAGCAGATGGGGGCGCACGTCGAATCTGCACAGGGCCGCGCGCCTTTGCGAATCGAAGGGCGCAGGCCGCTCCAAGCGATCAGCTATCAACTGCCCGTCGCGAGCGCACAGGTGAAGTCGTGCATCTTGCTCGCGGGCCTGAACGCGGAGGGCCGCACGGAAGTGATCGAGCAGGAAAGCGCGACGCGCGATCACACGGAACGATTGCTGCTTTGGTTCGGCGTTGAAGTCGAGGCCGAGAGCGAAATGAGCCTGAGCGAGAACGGTGGTCATGCGCGACATATTGTCTCGCTCGCAGGCGGGCAGCAACTCATCGCGCGTGATGTCGCAGTGCCGGGCGACATCTCCTCGGCAGCTTTCTTTCTCGCCGCCGCCGCACTCCTGCCCGATTCGGATTTGACGATCCGCGAGGTAGGACTGAACCCGACGCGCACACACATTCTCGACACGCTCAATGTCTTCGGCGCGCGCGCCTCTGTCGAAGATCGACGTGAGGAGAGTAACGAGCCAATCGGGGACTTGCGCGTGTGCCACAATCCGAACGGCCTCGCGCTCGTGGCGACGAGCGAACTTGATCACGCCGTCCTGCGCGGCGCGCCCGTCGCGGGGCTGATCGACGAGTTGCCGATCTTGGCCGTCGTCGGCTCGCAGATCGAAGGCGGGCTTGAGATTCGTGATGCTGCCGAGTTGCGCGTCAAAGAAACGGATCGCATCAGTGCGACAGTGGCGAATCTGCGCGCGATGGGATGCGAAGTCGAAGAGTACGAGGACGGGATGTTCGTCAAAGGCCGCACGCCTTTGCGCGGCGCGCGGCTCGACGCGCGCGGCGATCACCGGATCGCGATGGCTTTCACCATCGCCGCTCTCATCGCCGACGGCGCATCCGAGATCGACGGCGCGGAGTGCGTCCGCATCTCCTTCCCGGAATTTTTCCCCGCGCTCGAATCCGTCTGCGAGAGATGAACGAGCCGACACGCATCGTCATTACCGGCTTCATGGGCGCAGGCAAAACCACCGTCGCCCGCGCCCTCGCCGCGCGCTTGAAGTGCGCGATGCTCGACCTCGACGATTTCATTGCCACGCGCGAAGGCCGCACGCCGCAGCAGATCATCGACACGGACGGCGAGCCGCGCTTCCGCGAAGTTGAAACCGAAGCTCTGCGCGCAGCACTGAATCACAATGCTGCCCGCGTCATCGCTCTCGGCGGCGGCGCGTGGACAGTTGAAGAAAACCGCGCGCTGATTGAACAATACGGCTGCTTGTCCGTCTGGCTCGATGCGCCTTTCGCGCTGTGTTGGTCGCGCATCGCGAGCAGCGACGCCGAGCGACCACTGGCGCGCAGTCGTGACGGCGCGCAAAAACTTTACGGGAAGCGGCGAATGATTTATCAACTCGCCGCCTTACGGGTCGCCGCCGGCGAGGGCCGCAGCGCCGCAGAGGTAGCGGCGGAGATCGCGGCGGCGGCAGTGGGTCAATTGAGCCGGAATCAAGACGGCAG
>JALZKK010000116.1 GCA_030859285.1 Acidobacteriota bacterium
GCGGACATCGGCTCGACGAGCAGGCCGGACGCTTCACCTGCCGCGCCGGCTGCGGGCGGCAATACAGCCTCACTGCTGACAGCCTCACACTTAAAGAAGGCAGCGACCGCCCGGAGTGAAAATGGAAACAATAAGCGAAAGAGTTTTGTTCGGCGATCTCGCCGCGGAAGTAGCGGAACTGCGCGGCGAGATCGCCGATGCGGTGGAGCGCGTGCTGGCGGCTAATGCGATAGATACAACGGTCGTCATCCCCGTCTATTTCAACGAGGAGAGCGTCGTCGAGAACGTCCTTGATGAATGAGTGGGAGGCGGGCGCGACGCCGGAGGTCTGGAGTTGGTGCTGGTGGACGACGGCTCGCAGGATGATTCATGGAGCGTGCTGCGGCAACTTTCGCGAGCGATTCCCCGGACAAGTGGCGGCGATGCGGTTGGTGCGGAATCACGGCTCGCAGTTAGCTATTCTCGCGGGGGCCTTGGTCGCGCTTGAATCTTCCCCCATTAGACTATTGGCTGTCGTCATCAGTTTCTCTCAAGTTCGTGGCCGTCCCGCTATCAAGGATATTGCCGTCGGCGTCGGCGGCCCAGAAGAAAAAGCGTTCGGGCGTCACTTCGAGGAACATGAAACTGTGGACGCGGTCGTTGCCGTCGGCGAAGAGCGGGGAGGAGCGGTTGATATCGCCGCGCCGGAGTTTGCCGCTTGCGCCGACGACGAAGTAGTGAATGCCTTTCTGGATTTTGGTGCGCTCGTAAAAGTGATCGTGCCCGTTAAAGACGAGATTGACGCGATGCTTCACAAACAGAGGTTCTAAAATCGCCCGCAGCTTTTTGTTTGAGCCGTGCCGCTTGCCGGATGAATAAAGCGGATGATGAAAGTAAGCGATTTTCCATTGTGCCTTGGAAGCCGCCAGCGCGTCGTTCAGCCACTTCAGTTGTTTGTCATCCAGCAGCGTGGAATCAAGCGCGAAAAACTCGATTAAGCCGTCGCCTTTCGTGAACGAGTAATAAGCGCGCCCGCCCATGTTGAAGTGTGTGTAGTTCGGCTGGGCTGTGCGGTTACGCGCGACATCGTGATTGCCCAGCGCGGCGTAAAATTTCACGCCGCGCTTGAGCAGTTCGGCATAAGGCTGCTCAAACTTTTCGGCGAAATGTTTAGGCTCGCCGTTGGGGTAGATGTTGTCGCCGGTCGTAATGATGGTGTCGTAAGGGCGTTCTTCGAGGAAGACAGCCAGTTGCCGCGCGATGTCGAATTGAACTTTCGCGCCAGAGCCGGGGTCCCCGATAACTACGAAGCGGAAGATGTCTTCCGGGGCAACCCCTTCAGGCAGGGGCAGCGCAACGCTTGGCGCTTGAGCGGCAGCCACCTGCGCGCGTCCTGCCCTCGCCGGCAAATTGACGGAGGCGGCGAGGCCGATGATGAGACTTAAACACGCCGCGATGAAAGAGCGACGCGAGAGTTGCCGGCCACTCTTCGCTTCGTCGTCTTTGACGGGCTGCATGTCAACAGTGCTGAACTTTTTCATCATCCCTTCCATCGCTCGTTCTCCCTTTTAGACAGTCGTGTGCGTCTGGAGATGATTTTAACAGACGTGTGTGGAACGCCCCGCCTGCGGCAGAGAGCAGAGAGAAGTCCGCCGGAGTTTGGATCGCTGACCACGCATTGTTTACCATGCAGCCCATGAAAGAGATCGTGATCATCGGCGGCGGCTTCGCCGGAGTCGAAGCGGCTTGGCAGGCGGCGGAGAGAGGCGCGCGCGTCAAACTCTACGAGATGCGTCCCGTCAGGCAGACGCCGGCGCATCATACGGACAAGTTGGCGGAGATCGTCTGTTCCAATTCTTTGAAGTCAGACGAGCCGGGGACGGCTCCATACTTGTTGAAAGAGGAACTCAGGCGCGGTCGTTCACTCGTGCTGGAAGTGGCGGCGGAGACGCGCGTGCCGGCGGGTGCAGCATTGGCAGTTGATCGGCATCGCTTCGCGGAAATGATCACGCGAAGGATCGAGAGTCATCCGTTAATTACAATCGTGCGCGAAGAGTTACAGCGCGTGCCGGAAGACGCGGTAACGATCATTGCCGCCGGGCCGCTCTGCTCCGACGCGCTGGCCGAAGAGATCGCACGTTTGACGGGCGATGATCAGCTCTATTTTTATGACGCGATTGCGCCTATCGTCGCGGCGGATTCCATCGATCACAACATCGCTTTTCGCGCGGCGCGTTACGGCAAAGGCGGGGATGATTACCTCAACTGTCCGATGAATGAAGATGAGTACCGGCGTTTTTACGAAGCTCTCATCGAAGCCAAGAGCGTGCCGCTGCAAAAATTCGAGGAGACTCGTTGGTTCGAGGCGTGCCTGCCAATTGAAGAAGCGGCGCGGCGCGGCTTCGACACTTTGCGCTACGGGCCGATGAAGCCGGTCGGACTTCCCGATCCACGCACTGGCCGCGAGCCATTCGCTGCTGTGCAGCTCAGGCAGGAGAACCTGTTGGCCGATGCTTACAACCTCGTCGGCTTTCAGAATCATCTACGCTACGGCGAGCAGGCGCGCGTGCTGCGTTTAATTCCCGGACTCGAAGGAGCGGAGTTCTTGCAGTTCGGACAAATCCACCGTAATACTTACATCCGCGCCCCGCGAGTTTTACAAGCGACGATGCAGATGCGCGAACACCCGCATGTTTTCTTCGCCGGGCAGATCAGCGGCGTCGAGGGTTACGTCGAATCGGTGGCGACGGGTTGGCTGGCGGGCCTCAATGCGGCGCGTTTAATTTCGGATCGGGAGTTAGTCGCAGCCCCGTCGGGGACGGCGACGGGTGCGTTGGCACGTTACGTGTCGGGGGCGCAGACTGACAATTACCAGCCGGTCAATATCACTTTCGCGCTGCTTGAACCTCTAGCTGAGACCGAGCGTAAAAAGTTTCGCAAGAAGCGCGAACGGCATGTCAGACAAGTCGAGTTGGCTTTGGCAGCGTGGGACCAATTTCTGCGCGACGCAGGGTTAGCGGCGCAGGTCGTCAGCAGTCAAGGAGGATAATGTCGGGTAGGAAAGAGCCTCACGCAAAGGCGCAAAGGCGCAAAGGCAAGACGCCAAGCAGATTCATCGCGCGCGCGCGTGGTGTGCTGCTTCGCGCTCCGCTTTGCGCCTTTGCGCCTTTGCGTGAGTCGCTTTGGCCTCTGGCGTTGCTGTGCGCTCTCGCCTTGCCCATGCCCCCTGCCTTGCTGCATGCTCAATCAGGACGGGCGCGACAACCGCAGCCGCCGGACAAAAAACAACCAACTTCGACTGTGCCGCGTGTGCGTCGTCCGCCCGCTTCATCCGCGCCCGACGGTCTGCCGGGGCAGGCGGCGACGCCCGATGCTCCCGGTGTTCTTTCAACGCCAACACCTGTACAGGCTTCTTCATCTGACTCCGATAACAACTCTTCTACGCCGACCGAAATTGCTCCGGATGAGCTCGTCCGCGTCAACTCGAATCTCGTGCCGGTGACGGCGACGGTCATCGATCAAACGGGCAAGGCCATCATGAATCTGGAATTGAAAGATTTCGAGTTGCGCGTCGATGGCGAGGTCAAGCCGATTGGCGAGTTGAGCCGCGCCGAGACGCCGGTGCGGATGGCCGTCCTCTTCGACAACAGCGGGAGCGCGCAGTTCGCGCGCGAGCTTGAGCAGCAGGCCGCGATCCGTTTCTTTCGCAGCGTGCTGCGCCCCGTGGATCGGGCGGCGGTCTTCTCCATTTGGACTGATCCGATTTTGGTGCTGCCCTTGACCGCCGACGTGCCGACGCTCGTGCGCGTTGTTGATTCGTTCGGCAAGCCGGAAGGCGGGACTGCCGTCCTCGATACCATCGCCGAAGCCGCCGATTATTTGCGTTTGCAGAGCGGGCGCAAAGTGATCGTCATCATCTCTGATGGCATCGATACGACGAGCCGCCTCGATTTCGCCGAAACGCTCCGGCGCGCGCAGGCCGCCGATTGTCAGGTCTATGCCATCCAGACCGGCGTCGTCGATAACGCGAATTTGCGCGACTTGATGGCCGAGCGCCGCCTCCACGATCTGGCCGAGCAGACGGGCGGCGCGGTCTATGTGCCGAAGACCATCGGCGATCTCGGCCCCGCCTTCGCGCAACTCGCCGCCGATCTCTCGCACCAATATGTTTTAAGCTACTACCCGACCGAAGAACGTCGTGATAATCTCTTTCGCGCGATCAGCGTCCGCGTCCCAACGCGACAAAACCTGCGCGTCCGCGCCCGTCGTGGTTATTACCCGAAAAAGAGGATAGAGGTTAGAGGTTAGAAGTTAGTGAGAAAAGCACTTTGCCTTTTACTAATCTCTATCCTCTAACCTCTAACCTCTATCCTCTACTCTTATGATCGAACAGCTACTTCAACAGTTCTTCGAGCATCTGCGCTACGAGCGCAACGTCAGCGAACACACTTTGCGGAATTACCGCATCGACCTCACGCAGTTCTACGACTACCTCGCGCCCGCCGATCCGCAGACCGGTGAGCGTCAACGCCAGCCGGACATCCGGCAGATCGATCACATCACGATCCGCGAATGGCTCTCCACCCTGCACACGGCGCAGAAAAAGAAAACCTCCATCGCCCGCAAACTCGCCGCGCTCCGCACTTTCTTTCAGTTTCTGATCCGCGAAGGGGTCGTCGAGATGAACCCGGCCAAGCTCGTCAACACGCCGCGCCTTGAGAAGAAACTGCCGAATCACCTTTCCATCGAAGACATGGTGCGCTTCATCGAGACGCCCGACATCGCCACTGACTTAGGCAAACGCGACCGCGCGATTTTAGAGATGCTCTACGGGACGGGCGTGCGCGTCTCTGAATTGACGAAGCTGAATCTGCGCGACGTGGATTATCAGAATAAGATGGTGCGGGTGACGGGCAAGCGGCGCAAGCAGCGCATCGTGCCATTCGGCGAACCGGCGTTGCACGCGCTGATGGATTATCTCACGGTGCGCGGCTCGTTCCTGCAAAATGCCCCGCTCGCCGAGCGCGAGCCGGAGGCCGTCTTTCTCAACTATCAAGGCACGCGCATCACGACCCGCTCCGTCGGACGCATGATCGACAAATACATCATGCTCTGCGCCGGCATCCACAACATCAGTCCACACTCTTTGCGCCACTCCTTCGCCACACACCTCCTCGACAGCGGCGCAGACCTCCGCCACATCCAAGAACTGCTCGGCCACGCGCGCATCTCCACCACTCAAATCTACACGCACGTCTCAATGGAAAAATTGATCGAGGTGTACGACAAAACACACCCGAAAGCGTAAGAGTCCAAAGTCCAAAGTCCAATGTCCAATGTCAGAAACGATGTTCTTGACTTTGGACTTTGGACATTGGACTTTGGACTGTTGTTAAAGCGTTGAGATGTCGTCTTCACCGCTGGCGGCTTCGATGGCAGATTGGCATTCGGCGCAGTAGCGGGCGGTGGGGAGGGCTTCGAGGCGGCGTTCGCTGATCGGTTTTTCGCAGCGGGCGCAGATGCCGTAAGAGCCTTCGTCAATTCTGAATAAGGCTTGATCGATGTCGGCGACCATTTGTGATTCGCGCTCGCCGAGGCGCAAAGCAATCTCTTGGTTCACGTCTTTCAGAGACATATCGACGGCGTCCTTTACGCCATCGTCGCTCGCGCCCATTTCCAGCGCGGCGGCCTGATTGTCGCGCACGTTCTCCGTGCGATGCCGTAGTTGCTCGGTCAGGATTTTACGGAAATGCTCTAGCTTCGCTGCGTTCATCTGAGTGTTACTTCCCCTTCGCGTGATAGTGTCGTTCCTTAAATAAGCGCGCGAATTATAACCCAGCAGCACATCGATGCGTAGCGGCGGGCAGGTCTCCCGCACAAGTGTTCCGCTCATCGAATCAAAAAGTGAACTTCAACCCGGCCTGCATGAGGCGCGGGCTGCTTGGCAGAATGCCGCGTGCGCGATCCACGATGTAGGTGCGGTCGAAGAGATTTTTGACGGTGACGAAAAAAGTCGTGTTCAGTTGTTCGACATCGTAGTTGGCCGTCGCGTTCCAGACCGTGTAGCTCGGAATCAGTCCCAGTTGCCCGCTCCCGCGTAGGCTGGCAGGGACGGACAGCGGCACGTCAACGAAGTTGAGATCGTCGGCGAATTGGCGGCCCGCGTAGTTGGCTTCGATGAAGGTGTCCAGCCCGGACGGGTGCGAGTAGCCGAGGCTGGTGTTGAGCAGATGTTCGGGCGCGTAGGGTAGGCGATTGCCGGTAATGAGTCGGTTGCCGAAGCCACTGATGTTGCTAAAGCGCGTGCCGGTGAATTCGGCGATGGGGAGGAAGGTGTAGGCCGCGCGGAAATAAAAATTGTGGCGCGAATCAAAGAGCGCGCTTGTGTCTGTGCGGCCTGAAAGTTCTAAGCCTTGATGGCGCGTCGCGCCGCCGTTCGTGAGCGTCGCGCCGATGCCGCCCGCGAGACTCGCGGGGACGATCTGATTCTCGTAGTCCATGCGGAAGAAAGTCGCTTCGAGGTGGAGGCCGCGCTGTGGCGCGCTGCGAAAACCGATCTCGTAGTTCCAACTCAATTCGGGATCGAGTTCGATGGTCCCGCCGGTCGTATTGTTGATCACGTCTTCGGTGCGCGGCGGCGCGAAGCCGCGATGGACGCCGGCAAAGACTGTCAATTTGTGCGACGGGTTGTAAGCGACGCCGATGCCGGGGACCAGTTGCGTGAGATCGGTTGCACCCGTCACGCCCCGGCCAGAATTGGCGAGGCGGTTGGTGCGTTGATATTCGATATGCTCGATGCGGAGGCCGGGCGTGATCGTGAAGTCGCCGGCGAGGAAGCGGTTTTGGATGAAGCCGGAATAGGCTTGAGTGCGGCGTTCGTTATTCTCGGCGATGACGCCATCGCGCGAGTTCCGCAGATCGCCGTTCTTCTGCACGCGGTCTTGCATCTCGAAGTGCGCGCGGAAGCCGAGGTCGATCTCACTGCGGACGCCGAAGAGCCGGTGGTTGACGCGCAGGCGTGGCTCAACTCCGAGAAAGTAATACTGCCGCAAGCGGCCTTCATTGCCGCAGGTCGTGTTGAGGTCGGCCATGCTGCGGCAATCGGGATCGACATTCAGACGGTTCGGACGCTGGCTCGAATTGCTTGACTGTCGCCACCAGTGGCGGCGAAAAGACGCGCCGTAAAAATTCGTGGTCAGCGCTACGTCGGGCGTGAAGACGTAGGCGTGCGTGGCCGAAGCGCCAAAGCGGTCGCCGTAAAAGTAATCGTTACGGAAAGGGTTCTGGCGCGGGTCGGCGCGGTACTCACTCTCGCGCAAGCCGGAATAAGCGACGTTGGAATCTTCGCCGTAGTAGTTGAACTTCAAAGTCAGAGCTTGCTTCGCGGTGAGCGTCGTCAGTGATTTGAAATTGAAATCGTTGAGGCCGGAGCGGACGTTGTCGCGCGCGCCTTCGCCTTGCTTGCGCGTGTAGTCGAAGAGCAGTCCCGTGTTGCCGAACGTGAAACCGTAGTTGGCATGACCATTGAAATAGCTGCGATTGCCGCCCGTCAAACTGATCGAGCCGGCGCTTTTTTCCGGTGGCGTGCGCGTGATGTAATTGATGACGCCGCCGACGGTGTGTGGGCCGTAGAGAATCTGTCCCGATCCCTTCAACACTTCGACGCTCTCGAAGCGGTCGATGGGCGGGTGATAGTAAGAAGCGTTGTCGCCGTAGGGCGCGTAAGTGAACGGGATGCCATCTTCGAGGAGCAGAACTTTAGTGGAGCGCGTCGGGTTCAAGCCGCGAATGCCGATGTTGGGCCGCAGGCCAAAGCCTTCCTCTTCGCGCACGTTGATGCCGGTCACTTTACGTAGGACTTCGGACGACGTGAACGCGCGACTCTGTTCCAGCGTGCGCGGATCGATGATCTCGATGGAGCCGGGGATGCGTTCGAGCGTTTCGGGCGTCGCCAAATAGCCCGCCGTCACGACCACAGACTCAGCGAGGGAACCGGGCAGCAACACGAGATCGACACGCTGGCTCTCGCCGGTTGAAAGATTCAACTCGCGTTCGACAAGCGTGAAGCCCGCGCTTGTCGCCATCAGCCGGTATGTTCCCAGCGCGACATTTTTGAAATTGAAAACGCCGCTCGCGTCAGTGGTTGTCGTCCACTCGCGTTTAGTCCGCTGATCGTGGAGTGTGACTAACGCTCCGCCGACGGCAGCCGAGTTCTGATCCAGCACGCGACCCTCAACTGAGACCTTCGAGCTTTGCGCCGCGAGGCTGAATGCGCTGGCAAGAATGAGAAAGAGAATGGAGAATGAGCAAAGCGTTGAGCATTGAGCGACGGTTTTCGAGAGCATGGCAACCTTCTGCGGTGGAAAAATGGAAAAGAGCCTAAAACCGGGCTGTGATGACATTGAAAACCATTTTCAATTTCAGGCGATGTGAGAATAGCCGCATAAAAGGCTGCTGTCAAGCAGTTTTTCTTAGCTGAAGTCTCCGCACATGAGCGTTGCTGCCAGAAGGGGAATGTTGATTTCGTGATGGCCTGTGATTGAAAAACCGCGTCCCACGCCGTCGCTCACGGGGCGGCGGACGACGTTCGTCAGCGGACGGTAGGATTGGATGAAATCGAAATTGGCGGTCGTGAAATCTGCGAGCGGGTGGCCGAGATTCCGCACGAGCGTCACGGCTTTGAGGAAGACTTCGGGCAGGACGACTGCCGATCCGATGTTGAGATAGACTCCGCCGCCGTCCATGCGTCGCACCAATTCTGCAAGCAAGCGAAAGTCTGTGTGCGAAGCTGCGCCGAGGCTCGCGCCGTCAACTGACGGATGAAAGTGCGTGATGTCTGCGCCGATGGCGATGTGCGCGGTGAAGGGGACGCGCGCCGCGTAAGCCGCACAGAGCAGCGAGAGTGCAGCGTGTGGCGGATTCATTCCTGTGAGCGCGCGGCCCACAGCCTCGCCGAGTCCGAGTTGGTCCCTTGCGCCCGCTCGTGCCGCCTCGTTCAAAAGTTCTCCGGTTTCCTCCGCCGCGCCGAACGCGCCCGCGCCGAGCGTGGCCTCGACATCTTCGGAAGTCGAGCCGACCAGCGCGATCTCCAAGTCGTGAACCAACACTGATCCGTTAGCGGCAATCGCAGAGACGAAGCCGCGCCGCATGAGATCGATAATCACGGGAGCCAGTCCGGTCTTGATCACGTGTCCGCCGATGCCCCAGATGATCGGTCGTTCCAACGCGCGCGCGCGCCGCATCTGCGCTGCAACTTCGCGGAGCGACTTGACGGCCAGAATGTTCGGCAGCGAACTGAGAAAGTCTGAGAGAGACGAATCGCTTTCGACAGGCCGCGCGAAATCTGCGGTTGAAACTTTGCTAAGACGTGAAGCGAGCGAGTAGGCGCTGACTTTTTCTAAACTGAGGGGCTGGACATCTTCATCGTAAATTGACACGGCTCGCAGATCACTCCTACCCGAAAAGAATTAACCACGAAGCGCATGAAGAAGCAAACAGGAGATATGCGCGTGGTCATGCCATTCTTTATTCACTTCGTGGTCTTCGTGTCCTTCGTGCGCTTCGTGGTTAATTCCTATTGATTACTAAACGAGAATGCCGGCTCAATCTCTCCCGGCGGGGTACAGCGTGCGCTCGACCAGTTCGCAGAGGAGATGCCCGATCAAATTGTGCGTCTCCTGAATGCGTTGCGTGTCATTGGACGAAACGATGAGCGCGAGATCGCAGAGCGGCGCAACGCGCCCGCCGTCGCGTCCGAGCATTCCGATCACTTTCAACTCTAACTCGCGCGCCCGCTCGCACGCCGCGATGATGTTCGGCGAAGTCCCCGAAGTCGAGATCGCGAGCAGCACATCGCCGCGCGCGCCGAAGGCTTCAAGCTGTCTGGCGAAGACGCGCTCGAATCCTGTGTCGTTGGCGATGGAGGTGAGAATGCCGCCGTCGGTCGAGAGCGCAAGGGCGGGCAGCCCCGGCCGGTTCTGATCCATGAATTGATTGACGAACTCGCCCGCGATGTGTTGCGCGTCGGTCGAAGAGCCACCATTGCCGCAAAGCAAGAGTTTCCCGCCTGTCGAGAATGCGGCGGCGATCATGCTGGCGGCGCGCACGACATCCTCGGCATGTTCGGCGAAATAACGCCGTTTCACTTCGAGGCTCTCATTGACGATGGAAGAGATGAGTTGAATCATTGAGCTGCTGTCAGGCGATTGAAGTATAGCCCAAAAATTGGCTCAAGGTCAGTCGCTACACGTTGGTCGCTCGTTTTGTTTTTCCATCGGGCTGCCATAAAGTTACCGCTGCGTTTATCAAGTGAAAGATAATTGGAGAAAGCAAAATGGCGAAGAAGAAGCGTCCCATGAATCGGAGAGCTTTCAAAGCGCAGCCCGCACAGATGCTGTTCGGGCTGGAAAAAGCCGCCGCGCTGATGCGCGGAAATCGTTGGCTCGAAGCGCGCGAGTTGCTGGAACAACTCGATCAGCGTTATCCCGACCGGCTGGAAGTCTTGACCGATCTGACCAACGTCAATCTCGAACTTAATGACATGGCAGGCCATTTGTGGGCGTGCGAGCGGGTCGCGAAACTCATGCCCGGCGATCCCGATCTGTTGGTCACGCTGGCCGGGTCTTACCTGATGAATTTTTATCCCGCCCGCGCCTTACTGACGTTTCGCCGGTATCTCAACCTGTGGCCGGATCACGAACGGGCCGCCGAAGTCCGAGAGCAGATTGTCGATCTTTCCGCCAAGCTGGATGAACTGTTGAGCGATTTGGGCGAGAGCGGCGAAGAGGGGCTAGAGATCGCCGCGCTGCATGAGGAAGCGCGTCTGCTCTTGGAGCATGGCAAATACCGGCAGGGACAGAAGGTCGCGGAAAAGTTGTTGGAGAAGCGTCCCGACTTCATCCCCGCACTCAACAATCTGAGCCAGATGCTCCACGTCGAAGGGGATGCGGACGAAGCCATCGCCATCGCCGAGCGAGTGTTGGAGCTGGACCCGGAGAACTTTCACGCCCTCGCGAACCTCGCGCGCTTTCTCTACCTGCAAGGCTACGCGGATCAAGCGGCGGAGCGCGCCGTGCGGCTCACAGCCGTCACGTCGGACGCAGAAGAATCGTGGATCAAAAAGATGGAGGCGCTCAGTTTTTTAGGTGACGATCAGGGTGTCCTCGAAGTTTTTCGAGCGTCGCAACAGAGCGGCACGGACGACGTGCCGATTCTCTATCATTGGGCCGCCGTCGCCGCGCTGCGACAGGGACGCGAAGACGAAGCGCGCCGGCAGTGGCGTAAGGCGCTCGAACTGGAACCCGGTTTCGATCTGGCGCAGGAAAATCTGGACGACTTGCGCCGCGCGGTCGGCGCGCGTCATGCTCCGTGGCCTTTCGCCTTCAGCAATTGGGTGACGCGCTCCGTGATTGAGGAACTATACCGCCTCGTCGAACCGGCGGCGCGGCGGCACGACGAGAAAGCGATGCAGCGCGGCGCACAACGTTTCTTGGAGAAGCGCCCGGAGATCGTGCGGCTCACGCCGGCGCTGTTTGATCGCGGTGATGCGGCGGGGCGCGAGTTTGCGATGCGGACTGCCATGATGACCGAGTCGCCGGAGATGTTGGAGGCGTTGCGTGATTTCGCGTTGAGCCAGCGCGGCCCGGACGAGATGCGGATCGAAGCGGCAAACGTCGCCGCGTCCGCCGGGCTGATGCCGACGGGGCCGACGCAACTGTGGATCAAGGGCGAGTGGCAGGAATTGCTGCTGCTCGGTTTCGAGATACACACGGACACGGTGAACCCGCTCAAACCGAAAGCGACGCGCTTAGTGTCCGAAGCGCTCGAAGCGTTGAACGAGCGTCAAGCGGAAGAGGGCGAACGACTGCTCAAGCAAGCTCTCAAGATTGAGCCAGACTCGCCGGCGATCCTGAATAACCTCGCTATGGCTTACGAGCTGCAAGGCCGCAAGGACGAAGCCCTCGCGTTGGAGCAAGCGATTCACGAGCGGTTCCCCGATTACTTGTTCGCCCGCGTCGGCTTGGCGCGCAAGTGCATCGCCGATGGGCAACTGGACGAAGCTGCCGCCCTACTCGAACCGCTGCTTCAGCGGCGGCGCATTCACGCCGCTGAATTCGTCGTCCTGTGCAACGCGCAGATCGAGTTGTTCGTCGCGCAGAAAAATACCGAAGCCGCGCGCTCGTGGCTGGAGATGTGGGCGGGCATCGATCCCGATCATCCGGGCGTCGCGCAATGGCGGGCACGATTGGGGCGAAACATGAAAGAGAAACTCTCCGGCCTGAGTTCGCTCCTGACCGGAGGACGGGCGTAGGCGCTGGGCCGGAAAGCTCAAGCGAGATCAGTCGCGTCTGCCCGCCGTTCTGTGAAGAGTTGCCCGGCCTCATTTGCCCGCCGGCGACGGCCTATTCTTCGTCTTCGTCGTCCCATTCCTCGGCCTGCGCGTTAAGCGTTGTGAAGAGAACGTCCGTCGCATGTTCGCAGAACTGTTCGTCGCGCAGTCTGGGCCAGCAACGCTCGAAGTCTTCTTCAGTTGCGGCATAGTGCGTCAGAAACGCTTCGCGCACGACTTGTTTGAAGATTCGTTGCGCCGCCGCCCTCTGCTCGGCTTCGCTTTTTCCGCGAGCAGTGATCCCGGCTAACTCTTCGAGCAGATTCGTAATGCTCTCATCCATCTCCGCAGGCATCTTGACCCACGGCAGCACTCTTTCATTCATAGCTTGCTCCTCCTTTGTGCCTTGTTTCGTGCAGGGTTGCCGTCTCGCGTCTAACGAACGTGCTATTGGACGGGCTTTCTTCTCACGCGGCGCACGGGCTTGTGGCCGTTGCCGTTGCGCTGGCCGTTGAGCAGCGGTTTCAAAACCTGTCCGGTGTGCGAGCGTTTGACGCGGGCGACTTCTTCGGGGGTGCCGGCGGCGATGACGCGACCGCCGCCCGCGCCGCCTTCGGGGCCGAGATCGATAACGTAATCAGCAGACTTGATCACGTCCAGATTATGTTCGATGACGATCACAGTGTTGCCTAAAGAGACGAGTCGTTGTAGCACGTCTAAAAGTTTATGCACATCTGCGAAATGCAATCCGGTCGTCGGCTCGTCGAGGATATAAATCGTCCTGCCGGTCGCGCGCTTTGAGAGTTCACGGGCGAGTTTGATACGTTGCGCTTCGCCGCCTGAGAGCGTCGTCGCAGACTGGCCGAGTTTGATGTAACCGAGACCGACATCGAGGAGCGTCTGCAACTTCTGTTTGATCTGCGGGATGTTCTCTAAGAGCGGCAAGGCTTCTTCGACCGTCGTGTCCAAGAGTTCGGCGATAGACTTGCCTTTGTATTTCACCGAGAGCGTTTCGCGGTTGTAGCGCGCGCCGCGACAGACATCACACAGCACATAGACATCGGGCAGAAAGTTCATCTCGATGCGCTTCATCCCGTCGCCCTCGCACGCTTCGCAGCGTCCACCCTTGACGTTGAAAGAAAAGCGGCCCGGCTTGTAACCGCGTTCGCGCGATTCGGGGAGCATCGAATATAACTCGCGGAGCGGCGTGAACAATCCCGTATAAGTCGCCGGGTTCGAGCGCGGCGTGCGGCCAATCGGCGATTGATCGATCTCAATCACTTTATCGACGTTCTCTAAGCCGGCAATCGCTTCAAACGCGCCCGGCTCAATCGAAGAACCGTAGAGGTGGCGCGCGAGCGCGCGGTAGAGAATGTCATCAATGAGCGTCGATTTGCCGGAGCCGGAGACGCCGGTCACGACCGTCAGCAGGCCGAGCGGAAACGTCACGTCGATGTCTTTCAGATTATGCGCGCGCGCGCCTTTGACTTCGACGCTGAGACCGTTCGGCGAGCGGCGCTGTTCGGGCAAAGCGATCTCTTTCGCTCCGCAGATGTAGAGGCCGGTGAGCGAGTTCGGATTGCCGGCGACTTCTTCGGGCGTCCCTGTGGCGACGATCTCGCCGCCGTGCGCGCCCGCCGCCGGGCCAAGATCGACGATGTAATCGGCGCGGCGGATCGTTTCTTCGTCATGCTCGACGACGAGAACGGTGTTGCCGAGATCGCGCAAATTGCAGAGCGTATCGATCAGTTTCTGATTATCGCGCGGATGCAGGCCGATGCTTGGCTCGTCCAAGACGTAGAGGACGCCGCGCAGTTGCGAGCCGATCTGCGTCGCGAGGCGAATGCGCTGGCCCTCGCCGCCTGAGAGAGTCGCCGAAGGGCGGTCGAGCGTGATGTAACCCAAGCCGACGGTTTCGAGGAAGCGAAGACGATTGCGAATTTCGCGCAGAACAAGACCGGCGATCTGCGTTTCGCGCTCGTTTAGTTTCAACTGATCGAAAATTTCGATGGCCTCTTCAACCGGCATCGAAGTGTAATCGGCGATGCCGCGCCCGCCGACGCGCACGGCGAGTGATTCCGGCTGCAACCTCCGGCCTCCACACTCCGGGCAAATGACGGGCGACACTAATTCTTCGAGCGCCTCGCGCACCTTCTCCGAAGGCGCATCGTTCATCCGCTCGCGCAAAAATCTGACTCCGCCTTTCCAGTCGCTTTGATATGTGTACTGTCCCTGCCGAAAAGTGATCTGGCCTTCGACGCCGTGAAAGAAAGCATCGCGCACGGATTTTGGCAAAGCCGAAAAGGGAACTGCCGCGCTCGCGCCGAAATGCTCGACGACGGCCAAGAGCGCACTTTTCAAATAGGCAGAGCCTTGCTTGTCCGCCGCGCCGAGAAAGAGTTGCTTGTCGGCGCGTTCGTGTGAATC
>JALZKK010000248.1 GCA_030859285.1 Acidobacteriota bacterium
GCACCACAGATGTGACTGGGGTGGCGCATTTACCGGCGGGGGTGGAGATGGTGATGCCGGGCGACAACATTGCGATGGAGATCGAGTTAATCACGCCGATTGCGCTGGAGAAGGGATTGCGGTTCGCGATTCGGGAAGGCGGGCGCACGGTCGGGGCTGGCACCATCACTGATGTCGTCGAGTAAACGAGCGCACTTTGACTAGCCATTTGCTGAAAGAGTTGAGAGGTATAAGCAATGCCACGCGATAACATTGTGCTGCAATGCACCGAATGCAAGAGTCGCAATTACGTCACGACAAAGAACAAGAAAACCACGCCGGAGCGTCTGGAGTTCAGCAAATTTTGTCGCCGCTGCCGCCAGCATACAGGACACAAGGAAACCAAATAGAAGAGTGAAAGGCGAAAGCTCTGGCATTTAATTTCCCCTTTCGCCTTTCCACTTGCTTTTAGGGGTATAGTGTCAATGGTTAGCACGTCGGTCTCCAAAACCGAAAGTACGAGTTCAAATCTTGTTACCCCTGTGCTAAATGGTTGAGAGAGGAATGATTCCGGTGGCGAGAAAAGAAGACGAAGAGCTGTACAAAGACAGGGACGACCCGGCGGAGACGACATTGGACGTGAAGCCCGCGCCGGGACGTACCAGTTCGTCGGATGTGCCGCCGGGCCCGCCGCTGGCTCCGCGCGCGGCGAGATTTGGCGAAGGGCCGGAAGGTCGTGGCGCGAGGCGCGAGCGCGGCCTCGCGGGACCGCGCGAGGGATTCTTCGAACGCCTTGCGACGTTTTGGCACGATGTCCGCACTGAGTTGCGCCGCGTCTCGTGGCCGAACGCAAAGCAGGTGCAGAGTACGACGATCATTACGATTGTCGCGGTCGCCTTCTTCGCAGCTTACTTATTTGCAGTCGATAGAGCGCTGGTATTCTTGATCACACAGCTTGAGCGACTAGTCAATTCTGTGCTCGGTTGATGGTAACGGCGGAGCGGTCAAGGAAGTTTTCTCATGCAGCAGTGGTTCATTCTACATACGTATTCGGGACACGAAAAGAAGGTGCGCGACAATCTAAAGGCGCGCATCCGGGACACCGATCTGCAAAGCCAGATTATCGAAGTGCTGGTGCCGACGGAGACCGTCGTTGAAATGCGCGGCAACAAGCGTGTCGAGTCGTCGCGCATGTTCTATCCCGGTTACGTCCTCGTGCAGATCGAGTGTGACGAGCGCGGACACATCCCGGACGACGTATTCCACTTGATCAAATCGACGCCGAAAGTGACCGGCTTCGTCGGCGGTCAGAACCCGACGCCTTTGACGCCGGACGAAGTCAACCAGATCGTCCACAACGTCACCGAAGCGGCGGAGAAGCCGAAACCGAAATTCACTTACGCATCAGGCGAGACCGTCCGCATCAAATCGGGGCCGTTCGCCAGCTTCACCGGCAAGGTTGAAGATGTCAACGCCGACAAATCGACACTCAAAGTCGTCGTCACTATCTTCGGGCGCTCGACGCCTGTTGAACTCAATTTCTTGGACGTGGAAAAGGTCACGTTCACTGAGGACGAATAAACGAAGTACTGAGTACCGAGCGAAACAAATTCGCTTTTACTCAGTACACAGTACTCAGTACTAAGACAATGGCAAAGAAGATTACCGGTTACATCAAACTGCAAGTGCCGGCGGGGAAGGCTAATCCGGCCCCACCGATTGGCCCGGCTTTGGGCCAACACGGCGTCAACATTATGGAATTCTGCAAAGCCTTCAACGCGAAGACGGCGCAGATGGACCCGGACATGAAGATTCCGGTCGTGATTACTGTGTTTGCCGACCGCTCTTTTACGTTCGAGACGAAGACGCCGCCCGCCGCCGATCTCTTGAAGAAGGCCGCCGGCATCGGCAAAGGCTCCGGCAATCCGAACAAGGAGAAGGTCGGCTCGATCTCGCGCGCCAAGCTCGAAGAGGTCGCGCGGACTAAGATGCCGGACTTGAATACGACAAATCTGGAAAGCGCGATCAAGACCATCGAAGGCACGGCGCGCAACATGGGACTCACGATTGAATAAGAATTTTTGATTTTGGATTTGCAATTTTTGATTTGGATTGCAAATCTCAAATTTGAAATTTGAGATCATCTGAGAGGGAGGAAGCGCGGAGGCATGAGCTTTTGGTTTGCCAATCGCAAATCAAAAATCGCGAATCCAAAATGTTTCCGTTAGCACCTCGGAGGTTAAAGCTAATGCCCAAATACGGCAAGAAATATCGCGCGGCTCTGGAGAAAATCGAGCCGAATAAGAAACACACATTAGAAGAAGGTCTGGCGAAAGTTAAGGAGATCGCTTACGCGAAGTTCGATGAGACGGTCGAGTTGACGATGTGGCTCGGCGTCGATCCGCGCAAGGCCGATCAGTTGGTGCGCGGGACGGTCGTGTTGCCGCATGGGCTAGGCAAATCGAAGCGCGTCCTTGTCATCGCGCAGGGCGAGAAGATTCGCGAGGCGGAAGAGGCAGGCGCGGATTTCGTCGGCGGCGAGGATATGGTCGATAAGATCAAGGGCGGCTGGCTCGACTTCGACGCTGTGATCGCGACGCCGGATATGATGCGTCTGGTCGGCGGCCTCGGCAAAGTTCTCGGCCCGCGCGGCCTGATGCCGAACCCGAAGACGGGGACGGTGACGTTCGACGTTCGCACCGCAGTCAACGAGACGAAGGCCGGTAAGGTCGAGTATCGCGTCGATAAAACGGGTGTGATCCACGTCGGCATCGGTAAGGTTTCTTTTGAGGAAGAGAAGCTGCGGGACAACGCGCAGATGCTTCTCGATGCGGTCGTGAGGGCAAAGCCTTCGACGGCCAAAGGCAAGTATGTCAGGAAAGTGAACCTCGCGCCGACGATGGGGCCGGGCGTGTTGTTGGATGAAACGGCTTACGTGAAATAAAAGTGAGGTAGCTCAACAGATGAAGACGAGAGAACAAAAACAGCAGGACTTGGAAGCCCTCACGCAGCAATTTCAGGAAGCCTCGGCGGCGATGATGATCGGTTTCAATAAGCTGACCGTCGCCAAAGACCAAGAATTGCGCCGCCAACTGCGTGAGGCTGGCGCACAATACTCGGTCGTCAAGAACACGCTGGCGCGCAAGGCTGCCGCTGGCACGCCCTTCGAGCAGGCCGCCGAACATTTCAAGGGTGTTACTGCGATTGCCTCAAGTACGGGCGATCCGGTCACACTCTCGAAGGCGGTCTCGAAGTTCGTCAAAGACAACCCGGATGTGTTCAGCTTCAAGGCAGGCGTCGTCGAGGGCCGGGTCATCGCTCTCAAAGACGTGGAAGCGATTGCTTCCTTGCCGTCGAAGGAAGTCTTGATCTCGAAGATCATGTTTCTCATTAACTGCCAAGCGCAGCGTTTGGTCACGGTGCTGTCCGCCGTACCACGCAACTTGGCAATCGTCGTCAAACAGATCGGCGACAAACAAGGCGGCGAGGAAGCTGCTTGACGATTTTAGATTGCGGACGTACCGATTGCGGATTGCGGATTAGAAAACAAATTGTCTTTTAATCCGCAATCCGAAATCCGCAAGAGCGGAGGCGATAATGTCAGGTCGCCTCTGACGGCTCGGATGCTGGTTCAAGTTTGGATGCAACGAATCTGAAGCAGTGTCCCGTGGGTTCTTTCGGCTTGCGTCAACCACACGGAACGGAAACACAACTAGAAGAACCCTGAGGAGGTTATTGAACTAATCATGGCAACCAGAGAAGAAGTTATCGAATTTTTGAAGGGCATGACCCTTTTGGAAGCCTCGCAACTCGTCAAAGAGTTGGAGGAAGTGTTCGGCGTCTCAGCGGCTGCGGCGGCGGTGGCGGCGGCTCCGGCGGCTGCTGCCGGCGGCGAAGCAGCGGCTCCGGCGGAAGAGCAGACCGAGTTTGACGTGATTTTGCAAGCCGTCGGCGGCAACAAGATCAACGTCATTAAAGTCGTCCGTGAGATCACCGCGCTCGGCCTAAAGGAAGCCAAAGACTTAGTCGAGGCCGCCCCGAAGTCGGTCAAGGAAGGCGTCTCGAAGGACGAGGCCGAGACGATTCGGCAGAAGCTGGCCGACGCCGGCGCGACCGTCGAAGTTAAGTAAGACTGTGACAAGTGATGAGTGATGAGTGACAAGGTTTAAGACTTGTCTGCTGCTCGTCACTCGCCACTCGTCATTTGCCACTCATCATTCTTTGCGGTATAGTGGGAGGGCATTGAGGCGTGGCATTGCTCCCACAATCAGTTTGAATAAAATCAACCGCTCAACAGGTTAAAGAAGCGGTCGGAGACTTGTGCGCTCTGACCGCGTTTTGGCGTCTCTACAGATTGCGGATCCTTCGATGGCGGATTGCAGATTAAAAGACAATTTGTTTTCTAATCCGCAATCCGCCATCGAAGGATCCGCAATCAGAAGGAACTTCTGATGTCTGCAAATCCGCTCCAACCGAATATCACTGGCATGGGTCGCCGGACGAGCCGTCCGCCCGTGCGCCAAGATTTCTCGAAGATCAAGACGGCAGCGCGTATTCCGAATTTGATCGAGATTCAGCGCGATTCGTACAACCGTTTCCTGCAAATGGATTTGCTCGCGGAAGAGCGCGAGAG
Organism: Acidobacteriota bacterium; assembly: GCA_030859285.1. Classification (GTDB taxonomy): domain Bacteria; phylum Acidobacteriota; class Blastocatellia; order Pyrinomonadales; family Pyrinomonadaceae; genus JACCRA01. The sequence continues at coordinate 4,613 of JALZKK010000248.1, forward strand.
TACGGGGCTGCAAGCTGTCTTTCGCTCCGTCTTCCCGATCTCGGATTTCCGGCAGACTGCCGAGCTGGATTTCGTCGAATACCACATCGGCAATTGGCAGTGTAAGTGCGGCCGGCTGGAAGGGCTGCGTTACTTGCGCGCGAACTGCAAGGAGTGCGGTGCGCTCGTCAAGGTCGATCCACTCGTGCCGGGCGAGTCGCTCTGTCACAACTGCGGGACATTCAACGCGGTGCGCCCGACGCTGTGCGACAACTGCGGCGAACCCGTCGGTTTGAAGCACAAGCATGATCAGCAGGAATGCCAAGAGCGCGGGATGACTTACAGCGTACCGCTCAAGGTCAAGATTCGCTTGACGGTTTACGACAAAGACCCGGAGACGGAAGTTAAGTCGATCCGCGACATCAAGGAAGAAGAAGTTTTCTTCGGCGAGATTCCGTTGATGACGGACAATGGGACGTTCATCATCAACGGGACGGAGCGCGTCATCGTGTCGCAGCTCCACCGTTCACCGGGCGTCTTCTTCGAGAAAGCGCCGGTCTATCTGGCGAAGGTGATTCCGTATCGCGGCTCGTGGGTCGAATTCGAGTACGATCAGAAAAATCTGCTCTACGTCCGCATCGACCGCAAACGCAAATTCTTGGCGTCGATCTTCTTGCGCGCTTTGGGCATCTGGCTCAATCCGCAGTTCGATCCGAAGTCGTTTCATTCAGACGCGCAACTCGAAGAAGCGGTGAAGAACGCCGCCTACTCGGACGAGGATTTGCTCCGCGATTTTTATATTGTGGATGAAGTGCGCGCCGGGGGCGGGCGGCTGTTTGTGCAGGTCAAAGAAGACGGGCCGAGCCATTTGGCCGGGATGAAAGTGGAAGCCGATCTCAAGGTCAAGGGGCAGGGCGAGCCGGTCACGCGCGCGGGCAAGAAGCTCACCGCTTCGGCGTTGAAAGAGTTGCGGAAGGGCCACGTCAAAGAAGTCGAAGTCGATATACAGCAATTCGACGGCGCTTATGCGCTCTCCGACATCGTCAACATGGAGACGGGCGAGGTGCTGCTCGAAGCCAACACCGAGATCACGCCCGCGAAGTTGCAAGAGGTCGCGGAGTCGGGCGTGGCGACCTTCTCAGTCTTCTTCCCGGAGCGCGACGATCTCGGTTCGGTCTTGTCAGGGACGTTGAAGAAAGACGTGATCAGTAAGCCGGTCGATGCCCTGCTGGAAATCTACCGCAAGATGCGCCCCGGCGATCCGCCGACGGTGCAGACCGCTTATCGTCTGTTCGAGGGCATGTTCTTCGACGCCCGCAAGTTCGATCTCTCGCGCGTCGGACGCTTGAAATTCAACATTAAGATGAAGCGGCCCGAGCGCGAGCGCATCGACGATCCGCTCCTGTCGGCGAAGGATTTCGTCGAAGTTATCTCGTACCTGCTGAAGATGCGGCGCAACCCGGTCGAGTTTTTGGCCGACGACATCGATCATCTCGGCAACCGGCGCGTCCGCGCGGTCGGCGAACTGCTTGAAAATCAGTTCCGCATCGGCCTCGTCCGCATGGAGCGCGCGATCAAAGAGAAGATGTCGATCCAACAAGAGATGCAGACGACGATGCCGCGCGATCTAATCAATGCGAAGCCGGTGACGGCGGCGGTGCGTGAATTCTTCGGCTCGTCGCAACTCTCGCAGTTCATGGATCAGACGAACCCCTTGTCGGAGATCACGCACAAGCGGCGTCTCTCGGCGCTGGGGCCGGGCGGTCTCTCGCGCGAGCGCGCGGGTTTTGAGGTGCGCGACGTGCATCCGACGCACTACGGCCGCATCTGCCCGATTGAGACGCCGGAAGGCCCGAACATCGGCCTCATCTCGTCGCTCTCGTGCTTTGCGCGAATCAACGAGTTCGGTTTCATCGAGTCACCGTATCGCAAGGTCGAAAACGGGCGTGTGATTGAGTACGTCCGCGTCGTCAACGGCGGCGACACGAAGTATCGCCACGGCGATCACATCTCGCAGGAAGAGATCGATAAAGCGAACAAAAAAGTCAGCGCGGGCGGGCGCAAGGCCGACTATGAGCCTTACCCGTTCTACCAGACTGCTTGGGAAGAGGATAAGTACGTTATCGGCCAAGCGAACATCGAGTTGGATGAGAATGGCGCTATCGTCAATGAACGTAATGCCTCGCGCAGAGCGGGCGAGTTTATTCTCGCGATCCGTGAAGACATTCAGTATTTGGACGTCAGCCCGAAGCAGCTCGTCTCGGTCGCGGCCTCGTTGATCCCGTTCCTTGAGAACGACGACGCGAACCGCGCGCTGATGGGATCGAACATGCAGCGCCAATCTGTGCCTTTGCTGCGCGCGGAAGCACCGTACATCGGGACGGGGATGGAACGCACGACGGCGAGCGATTCCGGCGCGGTCGTCGCCGCACGGCGCGACGGCATAGTTGATTACGTGGACTCTGAACGCATCATCGTCAAGGCCGATCACAACGTGGACGGCACGATCTCGCGCGAGGTGACGGCGGACATTTACACGCTCACCAAATTCAAACGCTCGAACCAGAACACGTGCATCAACCAACGCCCGATTGTGTCAGTCGGCGAGCGCGTCGAGAAGGGACAGGTCATCGCCGACGGGCCTTGCACGGACAAGGGCGAGTTGGCTTTGGGCCGCAACGTCCTCGTCGCGTTCATGCCGTGGCGCGGCTACAACTTCGAGGACGCGATCCTCGTCTCCGAGCATTTGGTGAAGGACGATTACTACACGTCGATCCACATCGAAGAGCTTGAGATCGAGGCGCGCGACACGAAGCTCGGCCCTGAGGAAATCACGCGCGACATTCCAAACGTCGGCGAGAACATGCTGCGCGATCTGGACGAGAGCGGCATCATCCGCATCGGCGCGCAAGTGAAGCCCGGCTCGATCCTCGTCGGCAAAGTAACGCCTAAGGGCGAGACGCAATTGACGGCGGAAGAGAAACTTCTCCGGGCGATCTTCGGCGAGAAGGCCGGCGACGTGAAAGATGCCTCGCTGCAATGCCCGCCGGGCATCGACGGCACGGTGGTCGATGTGCAGGTCTTCACGCGCAAAGGCCAAGAGCGCGATCAACGCTCGATGATGATCGAGGAAGAGGAAGAGAATCGTCTGCGCCGCGACCTCGAAGACGAGATGCGTATTCTGCGCGAGCAGCGCGACGAGCGCATTTTCGAGTTGTTCGTGGGTCGCAAGCTCGCTGCTGATCTCGTCGTTGACAAGGAAGTGCGGATTCCGAAGGGCGAGGCGATCACGCGCGAGATGCTGGTCGGCATCGAACCGAAAGCGCTCCGTAAGGCGCAGTTGGCGGCGACGCGCATCGACGTGGCGGCGGAAGTCAAAGAGTATGAGGATCGTACTGAGCGACAGATCAAGATTTTGACCGACATCTACGAGGACAAAATCTCGAAGCTGCGGCAGGGCGACGAGCTGGCTCCGGGCGTTATCAAAATGGTGAAAGTTTTCATCGCGATGAAACGCAAGCTCTCGGTCGGCGACAAGATGGCCGGACGCCACGGCAACAAGGGCGTCATCGCGCGCATCCTGCCCGAAGAGGACATGCCGTACTTGCCGGACGGGACGCCTGTTGACATTGTCTTAAACCCGCTCGGTGTTCCCTCGCGTATGAACGTCGGCCAGATTTTGGAGACGCACTTGGGTTGGGCGGCGCGCGTCCTCGGCGTGCATTTCGCGACGCCGGTTTTCGACGGCGCGACTGAGCCGGAGATCAAGCAGAAGCTCAAGGAGGCGAGCGCGCAACTCCGTGAGCAAGGCTTGCCGGAGATCGTCGGCGATTCGGGCAAGACCGTTCTTTACGACGGTTTGAACGGCGAGCCGTTCGAGCAGAAAGTGACCATCGGTTACATCTACATGCTGAAGTTGTCGCACTTGGTTGACGACAAAATTCACGCGCGCTCGATTGGGCCGTATAGCTTGATCACGCAGCAACCGCTCGGCGGCAAGGCGCAGTTCGGCGGTCAGCGTTTCGGCGAGATGGAGGTCTGGGCGCTCGAAGCCTACGGCGCGGCGCACATTCTTCAGGAGTTACTCACCGCCAAGTCTGATGACGTGGCTGGGCGCTCGAAGATTTACGAGGCCATCGTCAAAGGCGAAGCCGACTTTAATCCCGGTGTCCCCGAATCGTTCAACGTCTTGGTTCGCGAACTGCAATCGCTCTGCCTCGACGTGGAGTTGATCAATAAGGACGGGCTGCCGGAAGAATCCGGTGATGGCGTCGGCAAGCCAGTCGTAGCGACGGGCGGCGGCTTGGAAGGATAGAAAGATAGTAAGCAGTGAGTAGCGAGCCAAGCATCTAAGAATATGCGGCTCGCCGCTCACCGCCGACACGAAACGTAACTTACTGCATAACTATTTACGGCTGGCTGCTTACTGAGGAGATTGACTGTGTTCAGATTCCAGCAAGATAAAACGCAACTCGCGCCTGATTTTGAGGCGATCCGCATTTCGCTCGCGTCGCCGGAGAAAATCAGGCATTGGTCCCACGGCGAGGTGACAAAGCCGGAGACGATCAATTACCGCACGTTCAAGCCGGAGCGCGACGGATTATTCTGCGCGCGCATTTTCGGCCCGGTGACGGATTGGGAGTGCTTGTGCGGAAAGTACAAGCGTATGAAGCACCGGGGTGTGATCTGCGACAAATGCGGCGTCGAGGTGACGCAGGCCAAAGTGCGCCGCGAGCGTCTGGGGCATATCGAATTGGCCTCGCCTTGCTCGCACGTCTGGTTCTTCAAGGGGCTGCCTTCGCGCATTGGACACTTGCTCGACATCCCTCTGCGGGAGTTGGAGAAGGTTCTCTATTTCGAGTCGTATATCGTGCTTGATCCGGGCGACGCGCCGGTGAAAGAGCGAGAACTCCTGACCGATGAGCGTTACCGCGAATTGATGCGCGATCATCCGGGCCAGTTCGTCGCGAAGATGGGCGCGGAGGCGATCAAGGAACTGCTGACGATGGTCAACATCGAAGAGTTGGCCGTTGACATGCGCCAGCGGATGCGTGAAGAGAACTCGCAGCAGAAAAAGCTGAAGTATTCCAAGCGGCTCAAGGTCGTCAACTCTTTCCGCCGTTCGGGCAATCAGCCGAGCTGGATGATCTTGGATGTGATTCCGGTCATTCCGCCTGAGCTTCGTCCGCTCGTGCCGCTCGACGGCGGGCGCTTCGCGACCTCGGACTTGAACGATTTGTACCGGCGCGTGATCAATCGCAACAACCGTCTCAAGAAGTTGATGGAGTTACGCGCGCCGGAAGTGATCGTCCGCAATGAGAAGCGGATGCTTCAGGAAGCGGTCGATGCATTGTTCGACAACGGACGGCGTGGCCGCGTGCTGCGCGGCGTCAACAACCGCCCGCTCAAGTCTCTGTCAGATACGCTCAAAGGCAAGCAAGGACGTTTCCGCCAGAATCTTTTGGGCAAGCGCGTGGACTATTCTGGCCGCTCGGTGATCGTGGTTGGGCCTGAACTGAAATTGCATCAATGCGGTTTGCCGAAGAAGATGGCTCTGGAGTTGTTCAAGCCGTTCATCTACAACCAGCTTGAGAAACAGCAGTATGCCGCGACGATCAAACAGGCGCGCGAGATGGTGGACCGCCAAGAGCCGGTCGTGTGGGACATTCTCGAAGAAGTGATCCGCGAACATCCGGTTCTCTTGAACCGCGCGCCGACCTTGCACCGTCTCGGTATTCAGGCTTTCGAGCCGGTCTTGGTCGAAGGCAAGGCGATCAAGATTCACCCGCTCGTCTGCACGGCGTTCAACGCGGACTTCGACGGCGATCAGATGGCCGTCCACATCCCGCTCTCGCCCGAAGCGCAGATCGAGGCGTCGGTCTTGATGCTCGCGAGCAATAACATTCTCAGTCCTGCTTCGGGGCAGCCTATCGCCGTGCCTTCGCAAGACATCGTGTTGGGTTGTTATTACCTGACGCGCGAACGCTTGAAGTCGAAGGGCGAAGGCCGCGTCTTCGCTTCGACCGATGAAGTGTTGCTTGCGCTCGACGCCAAAGAGGTGACGACGCAGACGCAGATCAAGCTGCGCGTGCAGAGTGATCTGATCGATCTCACGCAAGAACATGATACGCAAGACATCCTGCGCGCCGCCGTGCAGGAAAACGTCCGCCGCGTAATCACGACGACGGTCGGGCGCGTGATCTTCAACGATTCGATTCCGCCGGGCTTGCCGTACATCAACGGCACGTTCAAGAAGAAGGGATTGCAGTCGCTCGTCAACTTTTGCCACCTTCGTCTCGGCCACGAGATGACGGTCAAGATGTTGGATGATCTGAAAACGCTCGGCTTCCAGTACGCGACGCGCGCCGGCATCTCCATCGGCATCGACGATCTGGTGACGCCGGAAGCGAAGAAGAAACTGGTCGCCCAAGCCGAACATGACGTGATCGAAGTCGATAAACAGTATCGCGACGGAGTGATCACTAACGGCGAGCGTTACAACAAAGTCATCGCCATCTGGTCTGAGGTGACGGACAAGGTCGCCAAAGAAATGTTCAAAGCCATGGACGACCGGGAGAAGGCCAGCAATGAGATGAATCCGATTCTCGTGATGTCGGATTCGGGCGCGCGCGGCACGGCGCAGCAGATTCGCCAACTCGCCGGAATGCGCGGCTTGATGGCTCGCCCTAGCGGCGAGATCATCGAGACGCCGATCCAGTCGAACTTCCGCGAAGGCTTGAACGTGTTGCAGTACTTCATCTCAACGCACGGCGCGCGCAAAGGTCTCGCGGACACGGCCTTGAAGACCGCCGATTCCGGCTATCTCACGCGCCGTCTCGTGGATGTGGCGCAGGACGTGATCATCAGCGAGCCGGACTGCGGCACTTTGAAGGGCATCTCTTCGACGGCCATTGTCGAGGGTGGTGAAGAGATCGAGAGCTTGCGTGATCGCATCGTCGGGCGCACCGCGCTCGAAGACGTGATTGATCCGGTCGAGGGCCGCGTCATCGTCGAAACTAACGAAGAGATCGACGAAGACCTCGCAGCGGAAATTCAGCGCTCCGGCGTGCAGCGCGTCAGGATTCGCTCGGTGTTGACCTGCGAATCGCGGCGCGGCGTCTGTATCAAGTGCTATGGACGCAACCTCGCTACGGGGAAGCCGGTGGACATCGGCGAAGCCGTCGGCGTGATTGCCGCGCAAAGTATCGGCGAGCCGGGAACACAGCTCACGATGCGGACTTTCCACATCGGCGGCACGGCGCGCCTCGAAGAATCGTCCAAGCACGAAGCGCGCATGGACGGCACGATCAAGTATGTCGAGCTGAACGTCGTCAAGAACCGGCGCGGCGAGATCGTCGCGATGAACCGCAATGGCGCGTTGACGATCATCGATCAGCGCGGGCGCGAAGCGGCGCGTCATCAAATCGTTTACGGCGCGCACATCCACGTCGAAGAGGGCGCGCGCGTGACCGAGGATCAGATGCTCGCCACTTGGGACCCGTTCACCTTCGCGATCCTGACGGAAGTCTCTGGCACGATTAAGTATCAAGATTTGAAGGAAGGCGTGACGGTCGATGAGGAGGTGGACGAAGTCACCGGCCAATCGCGCCGCGTCGTCAAGGATTCGCCGGACGAGAAGAAGCAGCCGCGTCTGGAAATCCGCAGCGGCAACAAAATCTTGAAGACTTACCAAATGCCTGTCCGCGCGAACTTGATGTTCTCCGACGGCGACGTGGTGGAACCGGGCGACATCATCGCCAAGATTCCGCGCGAGACCACGAAGACCAAAGACATCACGGGCGGCTTGCCACGCGTCGTCGAACTCTTCGAGGCGCGCAAGCCGCGCGAGACTGCCGTCATGTCCGAGATCGACGGCATCATCAAACTCGGCCCCATCGCCAAGGGCAAACGCAAACTGATCGTCGTCGGCAACGATGGCGAAGAGCGCGAGTACGACATCCCGCGCGGCACGCACATCAACGTGCAGGAGAGCGACCGCGTCCGCGCCGGCGAGGCGTTAATGGACGGCCCCTTGAACCCGCACGACATTTTGCGCGTTCTCGGTATGAACCGCTTGCAGGAATACATCGTCAACGAGATTCAAGAGGTCTATCGCTTGCAAGGCGTCAACATCAACGACAAGCACATCGAAGTGATTGTCCGCCAGATGCTTCGCTGGGTGAAGATTCGCGAGGTCGGCGACACCGAATTTCTCTTGGACGAGCAAGTAGATCGCTTCCGCTTCACCGACGAGAACGAGCGCGTCACCGCCGATGGCGGCGAGCCGTCACATTCCGACCCGCTGCTCTTAGGCATCACCAAAGCCTCGCTCTCAACCGACTCGTTCATCTCGGCAGCCTCCTTCCAAGAGACCACCCGCGTCCTCACGGAAGCAGCTATCTCAGGCCGGGTCGATCACCTGCGCGGCCTCAAAGAGAACGTCATCATGGGCCGCCTCATTCCAGCAGGGACGGGCATGGAGTATTACCGCAACGTCACAGTCGAGCGCGACGACTCCGCCGACCAAGCCGCGCAAGAGCTGGAACTCCCCGACTTCCCCGAAATCATCGGCGGCGACGGAGTTACACCGGCGACGCGAGCGGCGGTAGTCGGTGGCGGTGAGGAAGAAGAGGTAGAAGGGGACGAAGAGTAGGAAGTGTCAGCAAGTAAGTAATGCGACCGTGATTTAAGAAAGCAGTCCGCGTTACAATCGGAACCGGCGTCGGTTTTTTTAGACCGCGCCGGTTTTGCTTTGAATGAAATGAACGTGAACTAATGAAACTTAAAGTCATCATGCATGAAGCCGAAGAGGGCGGGTATTGGGCGGAAGTTCCTGCCATTCCGGGATACGCTACGCAGGGCGACTCTTTTGAAGAGTTGCTCAAAAATCTTTATGAGGCCGTCGAAGGGTGCCTGTCTGTTGATGTGTTGCCCGGACAGGTTACGGAAAATGATTGCGTGCTAGAGATCGCCGTATGAAATCGGTCTCCGGTAAGGAACTGGCGAAAGCACTTGAACGGTACGGCTAGGTATTGCTGCATGTCAACGGAAGTCATCATATCTACGGCACGGCTGGGAGCGACATGCGGCTGTCCGTTCCGATTCACGGCAATCAGGCTCTAAAAGCTGGGTTGCTCAGACATCTACTGAAAATGGCCGGTCTTACAGAAGACGACGTGTAGAACTAAGACTGCTTGTAGTTTGCCGCGCCTCTAAATGTCTATCGCCCGCTGCTTGACAGACCAAAGGTCGATCCGTATAGTCTCCCGTTTGGACGGACAGTCCGATTCCCATAGTGCAACGCTTGAGTAAGTTCTGACGGTGTGGAGGCGTTGCCCGTCTGCCTGTGGTTGGGGGTAGGCGTTTGACAATTATTGTGGCGTAAAGGCCCGCGCTTTCCAGCATCGGGCGCGCGAAGAAATGGCCCGGTTCACGCGGGCTGATACTCGCCTCCTTCGGGAATCTGCGACGCCACAGAGAAACATTTTGGCTGTTAGGGAAGCCATCATCCACACCCGTCTGAGAAGCGCGTAGTCAGAACATCCCTCTTAAATCATTTGAACTCAAGCAGGGCCGCCCCTTCTTGCGCTGACTGCCGGACTGGTTCCGGTAAGAGGCAGGAAAAGGGTTTCCTTGCGTTTTAGTCAGCTTGATCGCCCTTTTTAGACGGGCGCTTCGGAAGAAGGACGGAAACAAGTAGTGCCGACTATTAATCAACTTGTTCGCAAAGGCCGCCAAGCCGTGAAGTATAAGACGGCCAGCCCGGCGCTTCAGTCGTCGCCGCAGCGGCGCGGCGTCTGTACGCGCGTCTATACCCAAACGCCGAAGAAGCCGAACTCGGCGCTACGGAAAGTCGCCCGCGTGCGCCTGACCAACGGCATCGAGGTGACGACCTACATTCCCGGCGTCGGCCACAATTTGCAGGAACACTCTATCGTGCTGATCCGCGGTGGCCGCGTGAAAGACTTGCCGGGTGTACGTTATCACGTGATTCGCGGCACGCTCGACTCGGTCGGCGTCACCGACCGCAAGCAAGGGCGCTCCAAGTACGGCGCGAAACGGCCAAAGGCGGGCGCCGCGCCGGCGAAAGGCAAGAAGTAAGTTTTCAGTTTTCAGTTTTCGGTTTTCAGTAGGAACTGAAGCGCCGAGGGCTGAAAACTGAAAACTGAAAACTGAAAACTGTTATGCCAAGACGAAGAGTTGTCGATAGACGCGAGGTGATGCCGGACCCGGTTTATAGCAGTCCGTTGATCACGAAATTTATCAACGGAATGATGTGGGGTGGCAAGAAATCCACGGCGGAGAAGATTTTCTACACGGCGCTGGTGCAGGTCGGCGAGAAGTTGGGCGAAGACCCGCTGAAGGTTTTCAAGCGTGCGGTTGATAATGTCCGCCCGACGGTCGAAGTGAAATCCCGTCGCGTCGGCGGTTCAACTTATCAAGTGCCGCTCGAAGTCCCGCAGGAGCGGCGCGGTTCTCTAGCGATTCGTTGGATCGTCGGCGCATCGCGCGCGCGCGGCGAGAAGACGATGACGGATCGCTTGATGGGCGAGTTGCTTGATGCCGCTAACAATCGTGGCAACGCCGTCAAGAAGAAAGAAGATACACATCGCATGGCCGAAGCCAACAAGGCTTTCGCGCATTACAAGTGGTAAGGAGTTTTCAGTTTTCAGTTTCCAGCCGGACAAAAGCTGTAACTGAAAACTGAAAACTGAAAACTGTCATGGCAAAGCAAGACCTCAGCAAGTTCCGCAACATCGGCATCATGGCGCACATTGATGCCGGGAAGACGACGACGACCGAGCGCGTGCTGTTCTACACGGGCGTCTCGCACAAGATCGGCGAAGTGCATGAAGGCACGGCGACGATGGACTGGATGGAGCAGGAGCAAGAGCGCGGCATCACGATCACGTCTGCCGCGACGACTTGCTTTTGGAAACGCAACGATGTCGAATACCGAATCAACATCATCGACACGCCGGGCCATGTGGACTTCACAATGGAAGTCGAACGCAGTTTGCGCGTGCTGGACGGGGCAGTAGCTGTTTTTGATGGTGTCGCGGGCGTTGAACCACAGTCTGAGACAGTGTGGCGTCAGGCGGACAAGTACGGCGTGCCGCGCATCTGCTTCATCAACAAACTCGACCGCGCGGGCGCTTCGTTCCAACGTTCGTTCGATTCGATTGTCACGCGCCTCGGCGCGAACCCGGTCGCGTTGCAAATTCCCATCGGCGCGGAAGATCAGTTTAAGGGCGTCGTTGATTTAATCACGATGAAGGCGCTGCTGTGGAAAGACGAGACGAAGGGCGCGGAGTATTCCGTCGAAGAAATCCCGGCTGAGTTGAAAGGTGAAGCCGCCGCCGCGCGCGACAAGATGGTTGAAGCAGTCGCGAGCGTGGATGACGATCTGACGGATAAGTATCTCAAAGGCGAAGAGATTTCGGAAGATGAATTGCGAGCAGCTATTCGCAAAGGCACGATTGAATTGAAGCTCGTGCCGGTCGTCACCGGCTCGGCGTTCAAGAATAAGGGAGTGCAGACGCTCCTCGATGCAGTGGTCGATTATCTGCCGTCGCCGCTTGATATTCCGGCGGTCGAAGGGGCCAATCCACGCACGGGCGATACCGAATCGCGTCCGGCTGACGCCGCCGCGCCGTTCTCCGGCCTCGTCTTCAAGATCATGGCCGATAAGCACCTCGGCCAACTCTCGTTTGTCCGCATCTACAGCGGCACGGTGAGGGGCGGCTCTTACGCTTATAACTCGGTTAAAGGTACGAAAGAGCGCGTCGGTCGCTTGCTGCGGATGCACGCTAACAAACGCGAGGACATCGAAGAGGCATCGGCGGGCGAGATCATCGCCATCGGTGGTATGAAGCAGGTCACGACCGGCGATACGGTCTGCGACGAGAACAAGCCCATCATCCTCGAAGCGATGGACTTCCCCGCCCCCGTGATTCGCGTCGCGGTCGAACCGAAGACGCGGCAGGATCAAGACAAACTCGGTACGGCGCTTTCGCGGCTCGCGCAAGAAGACCCGTCGTTCAACGTCTCGACCGACCACGAGACCGGCCAGACGATCATTGCGGGCATGGGTGAACTACATCTGGAAATTATTGTTGACCGCATGAAGCGCGAGTTCGGCGTCGAGGCCAACGTCGGCAAGCCGCAGGTCGCCTACCGCGAGACGATCACGCAACCCGCACCCGGTAAGGAAGTTTATAAGCGGCAGACGGGCGGTCGCGGCCAGTTCGGACACGTCGAGATCGAGATCGAGCCGGCTCCCGGTGAAGGCTTCGTCTTTGAAAATAAAATCACCGGCGGCGTGATTCCGAAAGAGTTTATCCGTCCGGTTGAGGCCGGCATCAAGGATGCGCTGGAGCGCGGCTTCCTTGCCGGCTATGAACTCGTCGATGTCAAAGTCCGGCTCGTCTTCGGTTCGTACCACGAAGTTGACTCCGACGAGCGTTCGTTCCACATCGCCGGCTCGCTCGCGTTCCAAGACGCGGTGAAGAAGGCCAAGCCCGTCTTGCTGGAGCCGATCATGCGCGTCGAAGTCGTGACGCCGGAAGAGTACATGGGAGCGGTCAACGGCGACTTGAATCGTCGTCGCGGCCAGATCGAAAAGATGGAGCCGCGCCCCGGCGGCGTGCAGGTCGTAACGGCTTATGTGCCGCTCTCAGAGATGTTCGGCTACACCACCGACCTGCGTTCGGCCACGCAAGGCCGCGCCACTTCAACGATGCACTTCGAGCGCTACGATCAAGCGCCAAAGAACATCGCCGAAGAAGTGATCGCAAAGGTGCAAGGAGTCGCAAAATAAGTACTGAGTACTGAATACTGAGTACTGAGTGAGAAGGCAACCGCTTTTACTCAGTACTTAGTACTCAACGCTCAGTACTCCTTAAAAATAAGGAGTGAGAGAAAAAGATGAGCAAGGAAAAGTTTGACCGGTCGAAGCCGCATGTCAACATCGGGACTATCGGCCACGTCGATCACGGCAAGACGACTTTGACCGCCGCGATCACGAAAGTCTTAGCCAAGCATAATCCGAAGATCACGGTGCGCGCTTTTGATTCCATCGATAATGCGCCGGAAGAGAAAGCCCGCGGCA
>JALZKK010000157.1 GCA_030859285.1 Acidobacteriota bacterium
ATCATGGAGAGTTTTCCTTTAAGTTTTAATTTCGGATGGACATGCCCTTGCGAAGGAGACAGGCCGTGTGATCGTTTAATTGCATGGCGGAGAATTGGAACGCAAAAGTTAAAGCGCATCTTACACCACACGTGCGCCGGGAGAAAAGCAAGGCGGAAGGATGAAAGGAAGGCTCAAGGCCGGTCACAGATTCGGAGCCTGTTGCAAAATCTGTCCGCGATATGCGCTCTTCTTTGCGCCTTTGCGTCTTTGCGTGAGTCTTTCTGGCGCAGCAGGAATATCTCACGCAAAGACACAAAGGCGCAAAGAAAGTCGCAGCGGATTCAAAGAGCTTCAGGGACTCAAGGGTTGTTTGCGAAACTCTGTTTGAGGAAAGCGGCGAGGCGAATGCCCGCGTTGAGCAGTTGGCGATCAACGATGCGGATGTTGTTAGCGCGGTAGGTTTTGCTGACGAGATAAAAGCCATGCTCGCGGCCATCGGCGGGACTAATTTTGATTTTCGGCCCGGTGAGCCGGTAGGCGTTTTTCTCGGCGAGATCGTGCGCTTGCTCGGCCCATTCGACCACATTGCCGCGCTCGATCTCGGCGTATCTCGGCGCGTTCGAGTCGGCGGGGAGCGAGCGCACGAGATCGGCCACATATTTCGGCTCGGTGCGCCGCCGTTCGTTGATCGCCATCTCGGTGAGGAGCATGTACTTGTCCCAAGCCGCGTGCAGATTTTTGCTGGCGCGGGCAGTGCCGAAGAAATCGATGCACACTTTGCGGTCGTCGAAACAGCTTCGCGGGCGCGCATCGTTGAAGAGTTGACGGTTGAGATAAAAGACGCGCCGGTTGTTGCCGCCGCGATCACCCTGCCCGTTCATGAAGGCGGCATCTTCGGCAGTGTGCAAAGGCTGATGCAGGTCGCCAAGAAAATGCACGACGAAGCTGAGAGCTTCGAGCCGCGCTTTGCGGCTGCTGTCTGGAGCCGCCAACACCTTCTGAAAATGTTCGAGCGCGCCGACGACGCAATTGCCCTCCGGCACTGCGGCCATCGTCTGGCATTGCGTCGCGCGGTCGAACTTGTCTTGATCTACATTGGCATCGAGCAGGATGCTGACGAAGTGGAGGTTGTTGGCGAAGTTATATTCGGCGACTCTGCGTCGCACGCGGTCGGGCCACAGCGCGGCTTCCTCGATGGTGCGCGGCTTGAAGGCCATCTCGCTTTCAGGCTGCGATGCGAGAATCTGCGTGATCTGTTGCAGCGCGAGCGCGGCCTCAGCGTCATTCGCCGCTTGTTGCTGCCGCAGACGCCAGAGCGCGATCTGCGCGATGATGCGATGCCCTTCGCCGCCCCACGCCACAGCGCGCGGCGGCAGCCAGAACGCCAGACACCAAACGAGCGACAGGGAAGCAAGCGGCTTGACGAGACGTGTGTGCATGATGCTCTCCTTCAGGAGGCGGAAGAAATGACGCTCTCGGCTGCCGGCAACCAAGCGTCAACTGAGGAATATGAAAGCGAGGCGGGCGCGGGCAAGAATTTTTAAGTCCGGCGCGGGAAGACTATGACAAGCCGCGCCACAGATCAAGATTTTGCAGAGAGCCGCTCACGCTTTAGCGGAACGGCTGCGGCCTCCACATCTAACAACAACGGAAAGAAACGCCCATCCATTTTTTCGCCCGCCGGAACAGGCGGCACGCCCGCGAGCAGCGGCTCGTTTGAGGCTGAGCGCACGCCATCCCGAAAGACATTGATGACCAACGCACGGCGCGGGCGCTCCGTTCGATTTTCATAAGAGCCATGCACCATCAACGGATGATGAAACGCTGCCTCACCCGCTTTCAATTCGATGGCGACGGGCTTGAATTGCTCTCGCTGTTCGGCGGTCAGCACGCCTTTGATCGCGTCCATATCATCGGCTAGACCCGTTACGGGCAGCAAACTCCAGCGATGGCTGCCGGGAACGTAATGCAGACAACCGTTCGAGCTATCCGCGTCGTCCAGACCTATCCAGCAAGAGAGGTGCGCCATCGGCTGCGTTCTGGTCCAGTAAGAATAATCCTGATGCCACGCCACGACGCCGCCGTGCCGCGCCGGCTTGCAGAACAATTGATCGTGCCAGAACCGCACAGAGCCTTCGAGCAACTGCGTCGCTGCCACTGTGAACGCGGGATGCCACAGCACATCATGAAACCCTCCCGCGATCCGCCACGCGCCGAGAGCATGGAACAACACCTTCGCCGGGTCTTTCGACTCATTCGAGTGATATTCATAAAACAACTGCCGGCACGAATGCGCCGGATTCATCAACCCGCTCAACTCCGCGCGCAACGCCTCGATCTGCCGCGCGTCCAGCATCTTGATCCCCGCCACGTACCCGTTCGCATGAAAAAATTCGACTTGCTCATCGCTCAAACGATAAGCCGCCCTCTCTTCAGCAGACGCGGGGCGCGGGAAGAGATCGGCAACCGGCGCGTGATAAGCGGAGAGATCATTCGTCATGTCCGTCGAGAGATGATTTTTCATCAGCAGCTTTCTCAGATTCCGATAACTCACCGGAGTCGATCAGTTTACGCGCCGCCGCTTGCGCTTCTTCGAGCGTGCAGATACGCCCATCAAGTTGCATTTCGTAAACCGCGCGCGTGATCTCGCCGATGCGCGGCGAGGGTTTCAAGCCCATCGCTAGAAGATGCCGGCCCAGCAAGAGCGGGGCAGGCGGGCGTTCGGCGACGGCTAATTCGCAGGCGCGTTCGATGAACCACTCTTGCGGCGTAGCGTCGTACCACTTGTCGCGCGGGACCCATGCGGCGTTGCGGCCTAAACTGTCGGCGCGGGCGACGCGGTAGAGCAACTCTAGCTCGCAATGGTGAGCGAGGCGGCGGAATGCGCCGTCGCTGATCTCCGCGCGCTTGAAATAAAACTCGCCGGGCTTGAGGTGCAAGCGCACCAACTCTTTCACTTGCCCGCGCACGTCATAACCGTCGAGCGTGTGAATCTTCAGGCGGTCGAGCAATCTCTCGGTCGGCGCGACGCCCGCTTCGTCATGGCCGCGCGAGCGGATGCGCCCGTCAATTTCTTCGGTCGTCGCCGGCTTGCCGAGATCGTGGCAGAGCGCGGCGAGCATCACGACGACTCGCTTCGCGTAAGGCAGATCGTCGATGAGTTCGCGCGCGCGATCCACGACGAGCCAAGTATGTGTATCCACACTGCCCTCTGGATGCCACGCTAATTCTTGCGGCACGCCGACGAGCGCTTGCAGTTCGGGAAAGAGTTGGCGGAGCGCGCCGAGTTTTTCTAACCAGATGAAGCCGATTGACGGTTGACGCGCTTGCAACAGCAGCTTTTCCAGCTCGCCCCAGATGCGTTCCGCCGGCAAGTCTGTTAGATCGATGGTGCGGCACAGCTCGACTGTTCGCGGCTCAATCTCAAACTCGAAGCGCGCGGCGAATTGTGCGGCGCGCAACACGCGCAGGCTATCTTCGACGAACGTTTCCGGCGCGACGGCGCGAATGATTTTGTTTTCGATGTCGGCGCGTCCGTTAAAGGGATCGACGACCTCTTCGGTCATCGGATCGCGGAGGATCGCGTTGATCGTGAAATCGCGGCGGCGCGCGGCGTCCGCGAAAGTCATCTGCGGATCGCCTTCGATGACGAAGCCGCGATGCCCACGTCCCTGCTTGCGCTCGCGGCGCGGCAGCGAGACATCTAAATCTGCGCCGAGTTTATAAACCGTGAACGCCTCGCCCACCGCATCGACACGCCCGAACTTTTCCAACAGCGCGCGCAAAGCGGCAGGCTCGACGCCGTAAACTTCCACGTCCCAATCCTTCGCCGCGCGATTCATTAACTCGTCGCGCACGCAGCCGCCGACGAGCATCGCGCGCCCGCCCGTCTTGCGGATGGCGCGGGCAAGTTTCAGGATTTTGTCGGGAACGTGTGGCATGGAGTCCAAAGTCCAAAGTCCACAGTCCAAAGTCGCGGGCGGTTAGCCGACTTTGGGCGTTGGACTTTGGCGCGGGTGGAAATTGTCAGAGCTTGCCCCGTTCGCGTGCATCTTCGGCGGACAATTCATCAAGCTCGTCCTCATCCGGCGCACCGCCATCATTGTCAAACTCTGCTTCGTCAAATTCGTCTGGCTCGTCCGCGTCGTCAAACACAATCTGCAAGCCGCGTGTCGAGGGCAAGCAACTCAAGATTTGCACGCGGTCGATGCGCGTGTGTTCGGGCGTGGCGTGCCAGAGTTTGACCCAGAAGGTGCGCGTCAGGCCATGAACCGCGAAGGTCGAGCCGTCCAACATCACGGGGACCAGTTCGGCCAACGTGCCGGCGCGCAGCGTCTCCAACAATTCAGTAATGAACGGCCTGAAGTTGTCGAACTGCGCGACGACCGCGCCTTCTTCAACTTCGGCGGGCGGCAACTCGACTGGCTCTTCCGCTTCAAGCAAGAGCCGCGCGTCGGTGCGCTGGTTTCGTAGTTTACGAATAGCCATTGCAGTAAAAAGAGGGTAGAGGATAGAGGATAGTAAAAAAACGTTTTCAGGTTTTTACTATCCTCTATCCTCTACCCTCTATCCTCTTTCGTAAATACTCTTTCAACTCCGAGACTTTGACGCGCTCTTGCTCCCAAGTGTCGCGGTCGCGCACGGTGACGGCTTCGTCTTCGAGCGATTGATGATCGACGGTGACGCAGAAGGGCGTCCCCGTCTCGTCTTGGCGGGCGTAGAGCTTGCCGATGCCGCCGGTGTCGTCATAGACGGCGCGCAGCGTGGGCTGTAACTCTTTCTTGATCGCCTTCGCCATGTGGACGATCTCCGGCTTGTTCTTCGCGAGCGGCAGCACGGCCACTTTGATCGGCGCGAGTTCGGGATGCAACTTGAGAATCACGCGCTTCTCGCCTTTGTCGTTCGTCCGTTCGGTGTAGGCGTCCATCAAAAACGCCAGCGCGGAGCGGTTGACGCCCGATGCCGGTTCGATGACGTGCGGGTAGAAACGCTCTTTGGTCCCCTCGTCGAAGTATGAGAGGTCATCGGTTGAATCGGAGTTGATGCGCTTTCCTTCTTCGTCCGCCGGTTTGTTCGAGTGCGATTTGAGATCGAAGTCGGTGCGATAAGCGATGCCCATCAACTCTTCCCACTGCCGCGCTTCTTCGGGGCGTTCGGGGAAGAAGCGATACATGATGTCCACCGTGCGCCGCGAATAATGCGCGAGCTTGTCTTGAGGCACTTCGTAAAGATGCAGATTCTTGCGGGCGACGCCGAGCGAGGTGTACCAATTGACGTACTGCTCGATCCAATAATCAACCAGTTGGAAATGCTCCGCGTCGGGACGCACGAAGTATTCCATTTCCATCTGCTCGAACTCGCGCGTGCGAAGGATGAAGTTGCCGGGCGTGACTTCGTTGCGAAACGACTTGCCAATTTGCGCGACGCCGAACGGAAGTTTACGGCGCATGGTCTGTTGCACATTGAGGAAGTTGATGAAGATACCCTGCGCGGTCTCAGGCCGGAGGTACGCGAGCGACGCGGGATCATCTTCGGCTACAGCGCCGAGCCGCGTCTCGAACATCAAATTAAAAGGGCGCGGCTCAGTCCAATCAATCGCTTCGCACTTCGGGCATTTCACTTGTTTGAAGTCTGCCGCGCCTTCGCCGCCGAACTCTTCGAGTAACTTATCGGCGCGGAAGCGGCTCTGGCAGTTGCGGCAATCGACGAGCGGATCGTTGAATGTCTCTTCGTGGCCCGAATACTTCCAGACCAGCCGGTTCAGAATGATCGACGAGTCGATCCCCTCGATGTCGTCGCGATCATAGACAAGCCAACGCCACCACGCGCGCTTGACGTTGTTCGACAACTCGACGCCGAGCGGGCCGTAATCCCACGCGCTGCCCAAACCGCCGTAAATCTCCGACGACGGGAAAATAAAACCGCGCCGCTTCGCCAGAGACGCGATGGTTTCAATGTTCGGTGCTGCCACTAATGACCTCCGTAAAGGGAGAATGATCAATGTGAATAGAGAAATTGGGCGAACATCTCTTCATCATCGACCATTTACTATTCACCGTCGATGTTAGCAGCCGCGCCGCGCAAATGAAAAGAGGAGCGGGCTGACAGCATCCGGCTCCTCTTTCCGATTAAGTTGTGCCTATTCGTACCGCTTCGCTACTTGCCGATATTCACGTCAATCTTCTCCGGCACAGACCTGCCGCCGCCACCAATCCCCCGGTACAAGAAAAACGCGACGAGCAGCACCAATACCAAGATCGCGATGATCGCTACTGCACCAACGCCGCCACCGCCATCACCATCAGCCATAAACTTATGCCTCCTTCAGATTTTCGTCC
>JALZKK010000189.1 GCA_030859285.1 Acidobacteriota bacterium
CCTCGAAGCCGCGCTCAACCGCCAGCCCGAAGTGCGCGCCAGTTGTGTCATCAAGCGGGAAGGCGCGCGCGGCCCTGAACCGCTCGCCGTGCTGCTCTTGCGTGATATGGAAGCAAGCGCGGAAGCAGCCATCGAACGCGCCAACATGCAACTCGCCGAACATCAACAGCTTCGCCATTGGTTCGTCTGGACTGAGCCAGACTTTCCGCGCACCGCCACGCACAAGATACTCAAACGCGAAGTCGCCGCGAAAATCAAGGATGAAGGCGGAAGGATGAAGGATGAAAACAGAGACTCCGATTCATCCTTCATCCCTCATTCTTCATCTCTCATCTTTTCAGAAGCCGCGCGCATCAGCGGCAATGCGCCGCCCGCCCAGCTCGAATCTTCGGCGAAGCTGACGACCGATTTGAAACTCGATTCGCTTGGGCGCGTTGAGTTATTGGGCGCGCTCGAAGATCGTTACGGGATCGAAATTGATGAAGCGGCGTTTACGGCGGCGACGACCATCGGCGACATTGAAAAGATCGTGCGTGGCGAGACGGAGGAACGGGCTGCGCCGTATCCGTACCCGCAATGGACGCGAAAATTTCCGCTGACGTGGCTGCGCGCGCTGCTCTGTTACGCGCTCATTCTCCCGATCACACATCTGATGAGCCGGATGCGTGTGGCGGGCAGCCATCATCTCGACGCCCTCAACGGCCCCGTCCTCTTCGTCGCCAATCACGTCACGCTGGCCGATCATGCGCTCGTGCTGGCGGCGCTGCCCGTTCGCCTGCGCCATCGCTTGGCGATTGCGATGGAGGGCGAACGCTTGCGCGATTGGCTCCGTCCGCCCGCCGAGACAAGTTGGTTGCTGCGTCTGCGACTGCTCGCGCAATACGTCTTGGTCGTCACGTTTTTTCACGTCTTTCCGCTCCCCAAACGGAGCGGCTTTCGCCGCAGCTTCGCTTACGCGGGTGAGTGTGTGGACAAAGGCGAGAGTGTGCTTGTCTTCCCGGAAGGCGAACGCGCGCCGCGCGGGCAGATGCAGATGAGTCCGTTTAAGACCGGCATCGGATTGCTGGCGCAGGAACTGAACGTGCCGGTCGTGCCGGTCAAACTTCAAGGCTTGTACGAACTCAAGCGGCGCGGGCAGTATTTCGCCGCGCCCGGCATGGTCCGTGTCGTGTTCGGCGAACCAGTCACCTTCGACGCGCACGCGCATCCGGCAGAGATCGCCGCAGAGTTAGAGCGCCGCATCAACGCGCTTTGAACGGCGACGCAGCTTGATATGAAACGTGCGCGGCGCTTCAGCAAGCAGTTGTCTCTGTGGGTAGTGGGTCAAGTCAGGGAGGTGAGCCGCAGATGGAACAGCCACGCTGTTTATTTTTTTCTTGTCAATCTTGCTAATCCTATTCATTATCCTTCGTCTGATTTGGAGAATGAAAAGAACCTGAGTTCTCATTGAGGAGGATGCGGCTATCAATTGGCGGGAGCTATTCATTCCTAGCGTCCCGGTTTTCGAGCTGATCCTGCGCGGCTCGCTCGTCTATCTCGCCCTCTTTGCGCTACTGCGCTTTGTTCTCAAGCGCGTGACAGGCGCGTTCAGCATCAGCGACTTGCTGATGGTTGTACTCATCGCCGATGCCGCGCAGAACGCGATGAGCGCGGGCTATACTTCTGTGACCGACGGCCTCATCCTCGTGGCAACGATCATCTTCTGGAGTTACGCGCTCGACTGGCTCGGCTATCGCTTTCCCGGATTTCAAAAACTCGTGCATCCGCCGCCCTTGCCGCTTGTGCGCGACGGGCGGATGCTGGCGCGTAATCTGCGCCGCGAGTTGATCACGGTTGACGAATTGATGAGTCATCTGCGCGAGCAAGGCGTCAAAGATTTACGGGAAGTAAAATCGGCAGCTATGGAAGGCGACGGGCGCATCAGCGTCGTCACGCGCGAAGAGCGTGAAACTCATCCGCCTGAGCGGCCGGTGAAATAGCTGTGCCGAACCGTGTGTTTTATCCAACAATGTCATGATCGCATCGCTCCGCCAATCTTGTGGCTTTGCCAATCACATCGCTTCGCGCGTGCCTCGCCGCATGTCAATCAATGCCGCACGGCTGCGCTCGTGGCGCTCCGTAGTCCGGTTAATGGTGTTGACGGGCGCACTGCTGGTGGCCGGTTGCAGCGGCGTGCAGTCGGCGCTTTCACCGGCGGGCCGCGAGGCTGAACGCATCGCCGATCTTTTTTGGTGGATGACTGCCGGAGCCGCCGTCGTCTGGCTCGCCGTGATCGCCCTCGCCATCTACGCCGTTCGCGCCCGTCCCGAATCGCGCAAGCAGCGACGGGATAGTTTACTGATCATTGGCGGCGGGGTCGTCGTGCCGACGGTGACGCTGACCGTGCTGCTGGTTTATGGGCTGGCGATGCTGCCTCCGCTGTTGGCTCCCGCGCCGGCGGGGAGTTTGCAGATCGCCGTCTCCGGCGAACAATGGTGGTGGCGCGTGCGCTATCAACCGCCGGGCGGCGAAGCGTTCACGCTGGCGAACGAGATTCGCCTGCCGGTCGGCGAGCCGGTGCAGTTTCGACTCGACAGCCCTGATGTCATCCACTCTTTTTGGATCCCTTCGCTCGGCGGCAAGATGGACATGATTCCGGGCCGTGTAACTTATCTCGCGCTGACGCCGACCAAGACCGGCGTCTTTCGCGGAGCCTGCGCCGAGTACTGCGGCGCTTCTCATGCGCTGATGAACTTTTCGGTGGTGGTGCAAGAAAAAGAAGAGTTCATTCGTTGGCTCGCCGAGCAGGCCGAGCCGGCACAAACGCCCGTCGAACCGATGGCCGCGCGCGGTCAAGAGTTGTTTCTCGCCAACGGTTGCAGCGCGTGTCATACGGTGCGCGGGACTCCGGCCAACGGTGTGATTGGTCCTGACCTGACACACGTCGGCAGCCGCCTGAGCCTCGCCGCCGGCACGTTGCCCAACGAGCCTGATGACTTTCGGCGGTGGGTTGCCCACACCACAGACGTAAAGCCGGGAGTCCTGATGCCTTCCTTCCACATGCTGCCGCCGGAGGATTTGCGGGCGCTGGCCGTTTATCTGGAAAGTCTGAAATGAGAGAAGAGACGAAACCTTTCGCAGAAGCTCGAGCGGACGTGGAGCATCTCAGAGAGACTCCGCCCGCAGAGGTGCAGCGCGCGCAGGAAGAACGGTTGCTGCGTGCGTGGAAGACGCCGACGGGATGGCGCTACTGGTCGGCGGTCAACAATACGGAAGTCGGTCTCTGGTACACGGCCATGACCTTCTTCTTTCTGCTCTTCGGCGGCGTGCTGGCGCTGCTGATGCGGATTCAACTCGCCCGGCCCAACAACGATTTTCTCTCCGCCGAAACTTACAATCAGGTCTTCACGGTGCATGGCTCGGTGATGATGTTTCTCTTCGCCATCCCGGTCTTCGAGGCCATCGCCGTTATGTTCCTGCCGCAGATGTTGGGCGCGCGCGATCTGCCCTTCCCGCGTCTGTCGGCCTTCGGCTTCTGGGCCTTCTTGATCGGCGGGCTGTTCCTCTCCGGCTCGATCTTCTTCGATGCCGCGCCGCGCGGCGGTTGGTTCATGTATCCGCCGTTGACGACGAGCTATCAGCCGGGCATCGGCGCGGACATCTGGCTGTTGGGCTTCTCGTTCATCGAAGTGGCGGCGATTGCCGCCGCGGTGGAGATGATCGTCGGGGCGCTCAAGTGCCGCCCGCCGGGAATGCGGATCAATCTCATCCCGCTCTACGCTTGGTATGTGCTGGTGGCGGCGGCGATGATCCTGTTCGCCTTTCCGCCGCTCATTGCCGGGAGTCTCCTGATGGAGGTCGAGCGCGCCTTTGGCTGGCCCTTCTTCAACCCGGCGGGCGGCGGCGATCCGCTCTTGTGGCAACACCTGTTCTGGCTCTTCGGACACCCGGAGGTCTATATCATCTTCCTGCCGTCGGTCGCTTTGATCGCGATGATCGTGCCGACGTTTGCGCGACGCCCGATTGTCGGTTACGGCTGGATCGTGCTGGCGGCGGTCGGGACGGGCTTCCTGAGCTTCGGTCTGTGGGTGCATCACATGTTCACGACGGGGCTGCCGGGCATCTCGCTCGGGTTGTTCTCAGCGGCTTCGCAGGCCGTGGCGATCCCGACGGGCGTGCAGATTTTCTGCTTCATCGCCACGCTCGCGGCAGGGCGCGTCACGCGCTCGATTCCGATGCTCTTCGCCTTCGGCAGTCTGGTCATCTTCGTGCTTGGTGGCTTGACCGGCGTGATGGTGGCGATTGCGCCGTTCAACTTTCAGTCGCACGACACTTTCTTCATCGTGGGCCATTTTCACTACGTCCTGATCGGCGGCGCGCTCTTTCCGATCTTTGCCGGTTGCTATTACTTCTTCCCACTCATCAACGGCAAGCAGCTCTCCGACAAGTTGGGAAAGATCGCTTTCTGGCTCACGTTCATTGGCTTCAACGTCGCCTTTCTGCCGATGCACTTGACGGGCTTGCGCGGGATGCCGCGACGGGTCTTCACCTATCCCGCAGGGTTAGGCTTCGATACGCTCAATCTCACGACGAGCATCGGCGCATTTATCTTGGCGGCGGGCGTCGCTGTCGTCTTTTGGGACCTCGTGCGCCCGCGTGGGAAACAACCGTACTCGGAGCGCAATCCGTGGGGCGCAGGAACGCTCGAATGGCTACAGGAGATGCCCGGCAAGCCGTGGGGAATGCGCTCCATCCCGGAGATTGACAGCCGCTATCCGCTCTGGGACCAATCGAATTTTGTGCGCGACGTTGACGAAGGCCGCTTCTACCTGCCGGACGCCGAAGAAGGGAAGCGGGAAACGATTGTCACCTCCGTCATCGATGCACAGCCGGAGCAGTGCCTGCGACTGCCGGGGCCGACCTTCATCACGCTCTTCGCCGCGCTGACGACGGGCGGCTTCTTCATCTTCGGCACTTATCATTTGTGGTGGCTGGCGTTCATCAGCCTCGCGCTGGCGATCTGCGTCATCATCTATTGGCTGTGGACGGGGACGGCCATCATCCCCGAAAAAGATGAGAAAGATGTCGGTCTCGGATTACGGCTTCCGATCTACGTGTCGGGGTCTGCGTCGGTCGGCTGGTGGGCGATGTTCATCACGATGTTGGCCGACCTGACCGCCTTCGTCTCGCTGGTCTTCGGTTACTTCTTCTTCTGGACGATTCACCAAGACTTTCCGCCTGACCCTGCGGCGGGGCCGGGCGTCTTCTGGCCGACGATTGCCGCCTCATTGCTGCTCGGCGCGTGGGCTTTGACGCTCCTCGCGCGGCGTTGGAACAAACGCGATTGGACGGTTGGCTTCTACGCAGGGCTGTTGATTGCCGCTGGCTTGGCCGTGTGCGGCGGAGCCGCGCTCGTCGCCGGCCCGTGGGTGACAGGTCTCGATCCGAAGAGCCACGTCTATCCGGCGACCGTGTGGATACTGGTCATCTGGACGGCGGCGCACGTCGCGGTCGGGCTAATTATGCAACTCTACTGCTTGGCGCGCAGGCTCGCCGGACGCATGACCGCGCGCTACGACATCGACATCGCGAACGTCGCGCTCTACTGGCACTTCGTCGCCGTCACAGTCGCCATCACGGTCGCCGTGATCGCCGGATTTCCACTGGTCGCGTGACTGGCACACTGAAGATGAACCACAGAGACACAGAGAAGAAAGGCAATTCTGCGCTGTTTGCTTCCGCTCTCAGGTTTTCTCTGTGCCTCCGTGTCTCTGTGGTGAAAACCCACTGTCCCAATCGCGCGTGTTTTGCTTGAATTTTGAGGCATGACAGAAACTTCAGAAAAGAACCAAAGCCTCTTGCTGCTCACGGCCTCGCCGGTGATCTGGGCGGCGCATTTTATGTTGAGCTATATCACCGCTTCGATCTGGTGCGCGAAAGTGGCTGGCCCTGACAAGTCTCTGTGGGAAGTCCGCGTTGCCATCGTCATCTACACGGCGCTGGCGCTCGCCGGGATCGGAATTATCGGCTGGAGCGGGTATCGCCGGCACAGCTACGGCGGCGATACGGTGCCGCACGACGCGGACACGCCGGAGGATCGGCATCGCTTCCTCGGCTTCTCCACGCTGCTGCTGTCGGGGTTGAGCGCGGTGGCGGTCATCTACGCGGCGCTCGTCGTCGTCTTCTTCGGGAGCTGTCATTGATGCGTCGTGTCCTGCTTGTCTTGGGCTTGCTCACACTCGCCGCCGCGTGGCTGGGGCCGCTACCGCAACTCGCGCGGCACGCTTTCTTCGCGCACATGACGATGCACATGGGCGTGGTGGCGGTGGCGGCTCCTCTCATCGCGCTGGGAGTTGCCGGAGGACAATTCGATCCGGTGCGTCATGCCCCCGTGCTGTTCGCGCCCGTGCCGGCTTCGGTTCTGGAACTGGTCGTCGTGTGGGCTTGGC
>JALZKK010000197.1 GCA_030859285.1 Acidobacteriota bacterium
GCACAGCACCGACCCCGAGAGTGAGAATTCACTCATCATTAAGCTTGGTCGGGATCGTCGCTAAGTAGAGTTCAGATCGCACCGACCTTGCACGACGAGCAACGTTAATCTGGCGAGGCGTTAGAAACTACGCCAGAAGGAGAAGCGAATCGCAAAGGCAGAGACGCAAAATTCCACTTGAGAAGCTGCCGCACAATATCGCTTGAAGCCGGCTACTTCCTGATTAACTCCAGTTGGGAAGCGACCTCATTCAGCATTGAGAATAGGCAACAAACGTGCCGCGTGCTTTGCGAAAACAACAAGGCTCATTTCCTGAAAAATTCTCTACATAATTCGTGGCGGGTGATTAGGCGTGTCTACGAACAGCAACGACTCATCTGGTAATGTCTACATTTGTGGACAGGATTGGAGCAGCCACTTGACAGTCCGAAACGACGACGACTCTCAAGAGTGAAAGCGATAGCTAAAACGCCTGGGCTTCCATGCCGCCTAGCTTCAAAGGCGGAGTGCCTGAAGCAGCTTGTCGTGGATACTGCCGAAGCCGCCATTGGACATAATGGCGACGACATCGCCTGCGCGCAAATGGGGCGCTAGGTGGCGCACGATTTCGTCCGCGCCTTCGATTTGAAGCGCGGGCTTGCCCTGCGCGCCGATGTCTTCGATCAGCTTGTCGGTGTCCAGCACGCGCCCTTTTTCAGTGGCTTTGCTGCTGTCGAAGACGCTGGCGATGACGACATAATCAGCCGTCTGGAAAGCCGTTGCGTAATCTTCCTGAAAGACGGCGAGGCGCGAAGACCACGAGCGCGGCTCGAAGACGGCGACGAGGCGTTTGCCCGGATACTTCGCGCGCAACGCCCGCAGCGTCTCGCGCACGGCGGTCGGATGATGCGCGAAGTCGTCGATCACGGTTACGCCGCCCGCCTGCCCGCGCACTTGCATCCGTCGCTGCACGCTCTGAAATGTTGCGAGCGCGTCTTGCATCGCCGCCCGCTCGACACCCCATGCTTCCGCTGCGACGATCACCGACAGACAATTCCGCACATTAAATTCGCCGATCAGCGGCGTGCGAAATTCGCCCCACTCGCGGCCTGCGCGAAAAACGCGAAAGCGCGTCAGCTCACCTGTGAAATCCATGTCGCGCGCCTGCCATTTCGCGTCGTCGCATGTCCCGAAGGTTTCCAATTGCGTGTAGAGCTTCGCGCCCATCTCGCCGACGACATCGCGCACGTGCGAATTGTCCCACCCGGCGATCAATCTGCCGTTGCCCGGCACGAGATTCATCAGACGGCGGAAGGCCAACTTCACCGCATTGAGGTCTTGATAGATGTCCGCGTGATCGAATTCGATGTTGCCCACAATGGCGAGTTCGGGAAGGTAGTGCATGAACTTCGGCCCCTTGTCGAAATAGGCCGTGTCGTACTCGTCGCCTTCGATGACGAAATACGGGCTGTCGGTGACGCGGAAACTCGCCCCAAAATTCTGCACCACGCCGCCGACGAGAAAGCCCGGATGCAGCCCGCCCACATTCATCACCCACGCCGCAATGCTCGTCGTAGTCGTTTTCCCATGCGTCCCCGCCACCACGAGCGAATGCCGCCCGCGAATAAATTCTTCCTTGACCACCTCAGCCTGCGAGCGATAAAGCAGCTTCCGCTGCAACGTTGCTTCCACTTCCGCATTGCCCCGCGACAGCGCATTCCCGATCACCACGCAATCCGGCGCGGGCGTCCCCACATGCTCTGGCTGATAGCCCTGATTGACCGTGATCCCCAACCCCGCCAGCATCTCAGACATTGGCGGATACACATTCCGATCCGACCCCGTGACGCGATGCCCCCGCGCCTGCAACATTCCCGCCAGCGAAGCCATCGCCGTCCCGCAAATTCCGATTAAGTGATAGTGCATGACAATTTTCATTTCCTGTGGTTGAAGTCTCAGGTGTTGCTCATAGTGCGTCTCCAATCAATTGAACGCTACCACTTTCCGCTGCAAGGCGTAACGATAAGAATACTTCCTTCAAAGATTGATTGACGGCACTCTCTGGCTCGGCCAGCAGTAAGTTTTGGTAGGCTTCGAGAAATTCGCTCCGCAAACGATAGAACAAATGCAGGAAATGGCGGATGAAGCCGAGACAATCAAGAATCACAAACTCGACGCCGAGTCGCGCGTGCAGACTGGCAGCATACTCCTCAATCTCCGCATCGATGCCATCCGTTGTGATGAAAATGTAGTTGTCAATCTCAGTCGAGCTATTCGCCAGCTTCTGCACAGCGATGTCAACATCTTCGCGCGTCACTTGTTTGGCTTTCATTTCGTAAACGGTGACGACGTTCTGCTCGTCCGCCAACGCGATTTCCACATCGCCCAGCGCTTGAGTCTGTATGTCAGCCGCATGGTGGCTGTGCAGCGAAAGATGCCTCTCGCCGAGATGATTCCGCGCCGCGTGATAAGCTGCGGCAACGACGAGGACCGGCAAGCGGCTTGAGCGAGGCGACGCCAAATGTTGCCTAATCAGGTTCACAATCGCTTCAGCGGAGAGGAGCGATGATTTTTGAGATGGTCGGAGGGACGCGATCAGCGTTTGCATCCGTAGCTGTCGCTCGCTTTTGATTAGCAAGAGCAAGCGCATGATCTCAGCGAGCATGTCTTGTGCGGCGACAGTACCTTCATGGACGTCGTTAATTAGCGCCACGATTCGTCGGTACAGTTCGGGCGGCTTGCCTGTCAGTACCGCCGTGCGAGTCAGCGTGATCGGATTGGTCCGGTAGGCTGGCGTCAAAAAACTCGTTGTGGCATTAACTGGAAGTTGATGGCGCAGGACGAACGGGCCGACATATCTTTCATCGTAAGTGCGTCCTGAATAAGAGCCGGGGTCTTTGCTCCCGCGCGATTTGTCGATGCTTCTCGCCGTCTTATTTGCTTTTGGTGGCTTAACCAGCCGGAACGGCTTGCGGATGTCAACTCTCGAATCGGAAAGGGTCGCAAGCAAACAAGCCATCAACATTCGCACGCCGGCTCGGTTCGAGGCGCAACGACAGACGAACTCAACGTCATCCGCAATCCGTGCGTCTCGAAGAAAAGATAGAGCAGTATTTTCTTGAGTATGACGGTAGGCTAGTTCAAGAATGTCGGTTGGCGTTGTTGCGGCTGGTGACGGCGGTCGGACGGCGGGCACGGCATATGCTCCTCAAGCTGATAATTAAGCCACAGTACCTCTGTGCGCGGCGTTTTCACCGAATGACACATCTTTTCTGGCGCTTCAATTTGTCGCCAACCTGCATAGAGTTCTTCCATCAATTCACAACGATAGCCGGAGATCGCCACTTTGCCTTTCGCTTGGCGGAGCGTCGTCGCTAACGCGCGATGCTGCTCGTCCGTCAATTCGTTGGCGTAGGCATTAACGTCACCCCGCGAACTGTGTGGGTAGGGCGGATCGCAGTAAAAAAGAGTCTCTTCGTTGTCATAACGCTTAATAATTTCGATAGCTGGCGCGTTTTCGATTTGCACGCGCAGTAATCTCTGGGCGATGGCCGGTAAGTCCTCGACCGCCCCTAGCCAACGCGAAACTGCGCCCGCCATTCCGGCGCGGCTCGTCAACAGGCAATGAGCCCACCTTCCCGCGCTAGCCTTTTGCGCCAAGCCCGTCCGCACTTGCCGCGCGAGGACGTAAAAGCGGCGGGCTCTCTCTAAGTCGGAGACGTTTTCCTCCCGCCGTGTGATCGCTAGCTCAAACTCTGCGCGGGAAAAGGGCGTGAGGCCAATAGCCTCGATCAATTCGTCTTTCTGCTCACGCAGCACCCGGAAAAAGTTGACGACCTCGCCGTGAATGTCATTGTAGGTTTCGACGGGAGAGGGAGAGCGGTTAATTAACACCGCCGCCGAGCCGCCGAACGGCTCACAATAATGCCCCGCTTCGGGCAAGAGCGGCAGCAACCAATCGAGATGGCTGTACTTCCCGCCGTACCATCCAAAAGCTATCAGTTTGGACATTGCGTTGACTCTCTTGGAGAGGGCATTCGATCAAGCCTCATACTAGCAGAAAATTCTTTACGACAAAGTCAATCATCGTCGCGACTGGCTGCGAGGCGGCATTCTACAACTTCATTTCGTTTCCGCCGGCGACGTTCTCATCATTATTTGGGCGCGCAATGGGCAGCGTGAAAGAAAACGTTGAGCCTTTGCCGACTTGCGACACGACGGTGATCTCGCCGCCGTGGAGTTCGACGAGTTGCTTTGTAATGTAGAGGCCGAGACCGGTGCCTTTTTCTTTGTGGGTGGCGCGGTTGCGGGCCTGTTCGTATTTGTCGAAGAGGCGGTCGAGGTCTTCGGGAGCGATGCCGATGCCGGTATCCGTGACGCTGAGGCGGACGCGATCTGTGTCGATGAGAGTGGCGCTCAATGTAATCTCGCCGCCTTTGGGCGTGAACTTGAGGGCGTTGGACAAGAGATTAACGATGACGCGGCGGAGCTTGGCGTGATCGGCGCTGATGGACGGCAAGTTGGCCGGCAAGTGTTGGGTGAGCGCGATCTCTTTTTCGATGGCGAGGGGCATCATGGTCTCGACGATCTCGCCAGCGAGGGCGCGCAGATCAACTGCACTGAGTTCGAGTTGGAGCGTGCCGGATTCGAGCTTCGAGGCGTCGAGCAGATCGTTGATCAGGTCGATGAGATTTTGCGCGTTGCGCTCCATCATCGAGACCATGTTTTGCTGTTCGGGGGTGAGCGCGCCGAGACGGCCCGAAGTGAAGAAGTTGATCACGCCGCTAATGACCGAGAGCGGCGAGCGCAAATCGTGGGTCGTCAAGGCAAGGAACTCTTCGCGCAGCTCGGCCAATTCGCGCAACTTCGTGTTAGCCTCGTTTAATTCGTTGTTCGACATTTGCAATTGCAGATTCAGCCGCTCCAATTCCGCGCGCTTCTCTTCCAGTTCGTTCAAGACGGCGACCAGATCGCGGTTCTGCTGCGACAGTTCTTCGATTGCCGACTCTTCATCGTCCGCGCTGAAGTGGGCGCGCAACTGCGGCAGTTTTTCCTGAACTTTCGCGGCTGCCGGCGGCAACCACTTGACGACGTGGACGCGCGTGCCTGCGCCGGGCGCGCTCTCGATGTCGAACTCGTCCATTAAACGGCGCGTGCCGGCCAGTCCAACGCCGAGGCCGGAGGGCGAGCGGAAAGTGCCGCGCATGATCGAGCGCAGCACACTCGCATCAATGCCGGGGCCGTCGTCGCGCGCGGTGATGTGCAAGCCGGTTGAGCCGCCGCGCCCGGCGACGGAGAAAGTGATCGCGCCGGAGTTGGCATATTCGAAGATGTTGCGCGTCAGCTCAGAGACGGCGGTTGTGATCTTGATCTGCGTCGTCGCATCGAAGCCCATCTCGCGCGCCAATCGCCGCACGCGGTCGCGCACCTTCACAATGTCGGCCTCGCGCCGTACATAGATGTCTCCGAGACGGATGGTCTTCACGTCGTTCATGGCGGAATACTTTAGTCCAAAGTCCAATGTCCAAAGTCCAAAGTCAGAAAACGGTTTTGAGACTTTGGACTTTGGACTTTGGACTTTGGACTTGCTTCATCTCGCGATCAGGATCGTCGCGTCGTCCGAGTCGCGCCCGTAGTCGCGCATCAGGACGCCGGCGATCATTTGCAAGCTCTTGTTCGGCAGTTCGGGGTAGTCGGCCAAATCCCAAGTGGCGCTGAGGCCGTCGGACGCCATGATAACCAGCGTGCCATCGTCCCACTTGTGGGACCAGACGCGGAAACGCTCCATGCGTGCGCCGAGCGTGCCGTGATGCGAGAGCGGTCGCGCCGGTTCGGGCGCGTTGAGGATGCGGACTTCGATATTGCCGACGCCAGCATAATCCAGCGTCCCGCGCGCCGTGTCGATCAGCGCCGCGCCCATCACCGCGCCGCGCGTCGTCCGCAAGGCTTCGTGCGTATCGCGGAATAAATCTTCGAGCGGCTCGCCTTGCCACTGTCCCAAGACTTCAAGCGCAACTTGCGAAGCGGCGTGCGCGCCTTGCCCATGCCCTAAGCCATCGATGACGGCCAGTAACATCCGCGCGCCGCGCCGTCGCACGAAGTAAGCATCGCCGTTTAAGTCTTCGCCGGAGACGGGGCGGCTCCAGACGCCGAGCCGCTTCGCCGTCGTCGCGTGCGCCTGCGGCGACAGGCGCGCGGCGGCCACCCACTTGCGACACAGAATCGCCGTCCCGTGCATCGTACGCCGCTGCGACGAGCGCAAAGAAGACGACCGTCGTCCCGGCTCGCGCACCGTCGAATAAACTTCAAACTCATCCATCAGTCGCCGCATCGCGCCGAGTCCCCCGCCGAGGCTGCCGCCCGTCGAAACGCCATCGCGCGCCGCCCGCTCAAGGTCGGGAATGCCCGGCCCCTTGTCCCAATAAAAAATCTCCAACCCCGGCTCGGCCCCGACCGGCTTCGTGAAGTGAATCCACCCGCCGCCCGCCGCGTAACGCGCCGCATTGGTCCCAAGTTCCTGCACCACGATGTCGACCTCTGCCTGCTCCCGCTCCGTAAAACCCATCTCGCCCGCATAAGTATGGACAGCCCGGCGCACCGCACCAACCTGCGCTTCATCACGAACTTCCATGGAGCGAATGCTACGCATAAAAACAAAGGGTGGAGGATGGAGGATAGAGGATAGTAGGAAAGCGTTTTCACTATCCTCTATCCTCTACCCTCTGCCATTCAGAGCCAGCGTGCGATGGTGACGCACGTGCCGCGTCCGGGCGCGGATTCGATCTGGAACTCATCGACGAGACGTTTCGAGCCGGGCAAGCCTTTGCCGAGTCCGCCGCCGGTAGAAAAGCCGTCGCGCATGGCGGCTTCAATGTCAGGAATGCCCGGCCCACTGTCTTCAAAAATGAGCCGCAATCCTTTGCGCCCGTGCGCGTTTTGTGTAGGCTGTGCGATGAGCCGCCCGCGCTTGGCGTATTTGACGACGTTGCGCGCCAACTCGGAAGCGACGGTTGCCAATCGCGTCTGATCGATCAAACGAAAGCCGAGAGCGGCGGCCATCTGGCGCACCTCGCCGCGCGCGACGACGACATCATGCTCGCTCTCAAGCGGGATGGCCTTGCTCTCCAAACAGGTTCAACTCCAAGTCGGACGCCGCCGCGCTTTCATCTTCATCACTCCCTAACTTGTCGCGCAGCAGCTTGATCCCCTCATCCACGTTCAAGACCGTGTCCACGCCGCGCAGTTCCAAGCCGAGTTCGACCAGCGTGATCGCGACCGCCGGTTGAATGCCGACAACCACCGTGCGTGCGTCCATGATCCGCGCCATCGCCGCAATATCCGAGAGCATTCGCCCGATAAACGAGTCCACCATCTCCAAGAGCGACACGTCGATCAAAACGCCCCGCGCTCCCGTGCGCTCTAGTTCCGAGAGGATACGTTCTTGCAAATGAACGACGGTCTGATCGTCCATGTCCACCTGAATCGGGACGAGCAGCACGCGGCCAACTTTCAGGATCGGGATGCGTTGGAGATTGTTCATTGATCACCACCGAATCTATCAGTCGCGGCTTTTGCCGTCCGGCATGACTCCGCTCGCCGCCATCGCCTCGCCGCTGTGCGCCGCTCCACCCCGCAAGTGCGTGAGCGCGCCGACGGGAATGATCGTGCGCCCGACCATCTCTAACGCGAGCTTGATGCCATCGGACATCTGCGCGCGGGTGGTGATCTGCGAGAGATCGATGCCGAGTTGGACCATCGTCTGCGCGATGGCGGGCGAGACGCCGGTCAGGATACAACGCGCCCCCATCAGCCGCGCCGCCGTGACGGTCTTGATCAAGTGGTTGGCGACGAGCGTATCCATCGTGCGAACGCCGGTGATGTCGAGGATCGCGACCGTCGAGCCGCTGTCCACGATGCGTTGGAGCAGCGCCTCCATCATCATCTGGGCGCGGCGCGAGTCGAGCGTGCCGATGATCGGAAGCGTCAAGATTTTGTCCCAGACTTTGATCACCGGCGTCGAAAGCTCCAACATGTCGGCGCGTTGCTGGCGGATGATCTCTTCGCGCGAGCGGATGAAATTCTCGATCATTACGAGCGACATTCGATCCACCGTGTCGGCCATGTAGCTCAACTCGCGGACGAGCGCCTCCGGATCGCCTGACAAGTCTTTGACTATCATCGGGCGCAGGACGTTGCGGAGCGCGGTGATATAGGTAGCGTTCTCGACCAGCGTGTAGCCTTTGATCGCGCGGTTGTAGGAAATCTCGTTGAGGAACTGGCGCAGTTCGTCGAAGGCGGCGTGGTCGAAGCCCGCACCCGCCGACTCGCGGATCGCGTTCGCCGCCATCTCCAAAATCTGCTGCGACTGCTGCCGCAACAGCTTCTTCGAGATCAACTCGTCGCGGAACTCGTCCGACTCCAGCCGCTCTTTGATCCAGAGGTTGAGAATCTCTTCGCGCCGCTCCGCGAGCAACTCCGCGACGTACCGCGAGGCGTCCACTTGTGCCGTGCTATTGTCTGCCATCTTCTTCAGCCACCTTCGGCTTCGGCGCACACGCTTCCACAACGGCGCTCCGCTTGCCAGATTAGAAAATCGGATTTGGGAGAGGCTACAGAGTCCAAAGTCCAAAGTCCAATGTCCAAAGTCATTAAGACAAGTTCTTGACTTTGGACATTGGACTTTGGACTGGCTGTTTAAGGTTTGAGCTTTTGCATCGTCACCGACGTGATCGGTGAGTCGCCGGTAGTGCGGCTGTATGAGACCCAGTAGCCGGCTTTGGGATAGCGCGTCAATTGGTGCATTGAACCGTCGGGCTTGGCTTCGATGTCTGCGCCCAACACTTTCCTGCATTCGGGCGCGCCGCTGTCTTTGCCGACGTAGATGACGGCGACGGCCATCACCTTTTTCGCGTCGTCGTAAAAAACCTGCGCCGTCTCCTTCTCGGAGAAAACATAAAAGTCTTGCTGCTCGCCCTTCTCCTGTGGGTCGCCGAGTTTGCGGCGCGCTTCTTCGGCGCTCATCCCGATCTGGACGCCCTTGTAATCGCGATAGGCCGGCCCGTTGGCCGGCTCGTCCTGCGCGGAGACGGGCGCGAGAATAAATGTGAGCGACAGGAGCAGGGAAGTGGACAGGGAAAAATGTCTGGTCGTTCGTCGCATGGGGTTTGTTCCTCCGAAGGAAAAGGTAGGCGATCTCTGAAACGAAGACCGCGCTTCAGACTCGGACAGCAGAAGCTATGCCATCGCAGATTGCGAGGTTGATGT
>JALZKK010000205.1 GCA_030859285.1 Acidobacteriota bacterium
TTCGCGAGCTGATCAAGT
Organism: Acidobacteriota bacterium; assembly: GCA_030859285.1. Classification (GTDB taxonomy): domain Bacteria; phylum Acidobacteriota; class Blastocatellia; order Pyrinomonadales; family Pyrinomonadaceae; genus JACCRA01. The sequence continues at coordinate 19 of JALZKK010000205.1, forward strand.
TTCGCATTCACTGGCGCGTCGAATAATCGCTCAATCTTTATTCGCGCTCTTCGCGCTCACGGCGGGCGAGACGTCCGCGCTCCCAGCAACAGGCAACTCATCTCCTGATCAGTCTTAGCAAATCCAAGTAGATTCGTTTTTGCCCAATGCCTGAAGAAATTCAAACTTTCTCCGATTCACCTCCGTCTAACGCTCAGTCCGTAGCCGCGAGAATCGTTCGTGGTTGGTCGTGAAGACTTGCAGTGACCGCGCTTGAATTTGAAGCAACGAAGGGGTGATGGCGTATGAAAAGGGCGCTTTCCTGTCCACCGCCGAAAAACCATTTTAGTGTCGGTCAATTGTGTTATAGTTTTTGCGCCCTGATCGTTAAACGGTCGCAACTCCTTCACATCGTATGCCCTTTGACTTTCAAGAGCTTTCCTCACACAGAAAACTGATTCTGACGGTGTCTCTATGAGTGAAAATAGTGTCTCCCGTTTTCGTGTGCGCGTGCCGCGTTGCGTGTCGGTGTGCGTGTTACTGCTGGCAACATTCGCCGCCGCTTCAGCCGCCGTGCCGACGATCTTGACCGCGCCGACCAGCACGCGCGCGATTGCCGTCGATTCGTTGACCAGATTGCCGGAGCCGTTCCCGTTGACTTCGCCCGGCCAAGTGGCTTCGACGCCCGACCGCCGGACGCGTGTGTTGCTCTTCGTGATGAATCTCGATCTGCTGGCCGGCGAGGGCGCGAAGGCGCTGACTGCCGACGCCGAGGACAGCGCACATCGCGTGTTTCAGTTGCAGGTCGAAGCGATCAACGACGTGCCGGGCTTCGAGTCGATCAAGGCTGTCGTCGTCCGCCTGCACGACGAGATGAACAACAACGGGGACGTGCTGGTGCGGATCAATCTGCACGGCGTTTCCAGCAACCGCGCACGCATCGCCATCGGCCATGTCGGCGGCACGATTGCCGACGATCCCGGCTCAGTGCCGAGTCCCGCGCCGGCAGTCCTGCCTTCGCCGACGCCGACGCCGGGGCCGCCGTCCTACACCGGCGCGGCCGCTTACGCCGACACCGTCCGGCTCCTCGAACAAGCGACGTGGGGACCAACCAACTCCGAGATCGCGCGCGTGCAAGGTCTCGGCTTCCGCGCATTCTTGAACGAACAATTCAACGCGACTTTGTCGAGCTACCCGAATCTGACGTTCCCGCCGGACGATCAGATGACCGGCTGTCCGACGGGCAGCCCCGCGACTTGCTCCCGCGACAATTATTCGATGTATCCGCTGCAAGTGCGCTTCTTCCGCAACGCGCTGCAACTTGATGCCGGCAGCGGGCAAGATCAATTGCGCCAGCGTGTGGCCTTCGCGCTGCACCAGATCATCGTCATCTCCGGGCGCGACATCAATCGTCCGAGTTGGATGACGCCGTATCTGCAAATCCTTGATCGCAACGCCTTCGGCAACTATCGCCAATTGCTACAAGAGATCACTCTCAACCCGGCGATGGGCGAATATCTCGACATGCGTCGCAGCACGGCAGCCAACCCGAACGAAAACTTCCCGCGCGAGATTCTGCAACTCTTCTCCATCGGCGTGGACGAATTGAACCTCGACGGCACGCTGAGATTGAGCGCACAGGGCGAGCGTATTCCGACTTACACACAAGACACCGTCAACAACTTCACGCGCGTTTTCACGGGCTGGACGTTCGCGCCGATCTTCGCGGCGGGCGTGAGCAACTACCGCGATCCGATGGTTCCCAGAGCAGGGAACAATCACGACACCGGCTCGAAAACTTTATTGAACGGCGTCGTGTTGCCCGCCGGCCAGAACGCGACCCAAGACTTGAACGCCGCGCTCGACAACATTTTCAACCACCCGAACGTCGGCCCGTTCATCGGTCAGCAACTCATTCAACATCTCGTCACGAGCAACCCTTCGCCCGCTTACGTCGAGCGCGTGGCCCGCGCCTTCAACAACGACTGCGACGCGCTCTATCCAGACAATTGCCAGAACGTGCGCGGTGATATGAAGGCCGTCATCCGCGCGATCCTGTTAGACCCGGAAGCGCGCGGCGACGTGAAGACCGATCCGAACTACGGCAAATTGCGCGAGCCGGTGCAGTTCATCAACAACATCTTGCGCGCGACGAGTGCGACGAGCGATGGCGTGATCGGCAATCGCTCGCAACGCGGCGATCTGCCCGGCAGTCTTGATCAGCCGGTCTTTCAACCGCCGACGGTGTTCAGCTATTACTCGCCGCTCTACGAAGTTCCCGGCCAGCCGGGCCTGCTCGGCCCCGTCTTCGAGATTCTCTCGACCTCGACGGCCCTCAGGCGTGCGAATACCGTCAACACGCTCATCTATTCCGGCATTGGCACGAACACCGACACGCCGACCGGAACGCAACTCAACTTCTCATCGCTCGAAGCGCTGGCGAGTAACCCGACGCAACTCGTCGATGCCGTCAATGCGCTGTTCCTGCACAACACGATGTCTGCCGAAGTGCGGAGCGCGATCACCACTGCCGTCAATGCCATCCCCACATCCGACGGCCAGTTCGCCAGAAAACGCGCGCAGGTCGCCGTCTATCTGGTCACGACCTCACCGCAATTCCAAATTGAGAGATAACCATCATGTCTTCAACGCGCAGAGATTTCTTACGACAAACCGGGTGCGCCATGCTGGGCATGGGCGCGTTCGCCGCCGGCATTCAAGACTTCGGCCTCGTCAACGCGCTGGCGCAAAGTGCGGCGACCGACTACAAAGCGCTCGTCTGCGTTTTCTTAAACGGCGGCAACGATGGGACCAACACCGTCATCCCGCTTGACGGGGAATACACGAATTATTTCAACGTCCGCAACCCTGCCGGACTGGCGTTGCCGAATCAAGGCGCGGGCAGTTTGCTGACGATCAACGCGCCGAGCCATGGGCGGCAGTTCGGATTTCATCCGAGCATGACGGACATGCAGACGCTCTTCAATGACGGCAAACTCGCCGTACTGTGCAACGCCGGGCCGCTCGTCGAGCCGCTGACGCGGGCAACTTACCGCGACAACACGGGCCGCAGACCCTTGCAGCTTTTCTCGCATTTTGATCAGGTCAATCAGTGGCTCACGTCCATCTCGAACGACAACAGCAAGACCGGCTGGGGCGGGCGCATGGCCGACCGCACCACAACGCTCAACGGCCCGGCGACGTTCCCGCAAATGGTCTCCATCGCGGGCGTCAACCTCTTCATCACCGGCGCGGCGACGCGCCCGTTCGCCATCGCCGACGCGCGCACCTCGCTCGCGACCGTGCTGCCTTTGACAATGACGGGATCGAGCGCCGAGATCAGTTCGCGCCGCGCGGCCTTCGATCTGATTCGCGCACAATCTGACGGTGCGAGGCTCGTCAAAGCCGCCGCCGACACGACCACCTCCGCCCTTCAGACGAGCGCCGCCCTCGCCAACACATCGGGGCAGCCGCCGCTCCGTGATTTTCCGAACACGACGTTGGGATACCAGTTAGAGCAGGTCGCGCGCCTCATTCAATTGCGCGACGCGCTGGGCATGAAGCGGCAAGTTTTCTTCTGTAGCTTAGGCGGCTTCGACACGCACAACAATCAGATGGCAGCCAACAGTCACGCTTCTCTGTGGACGCAGGTCAGCCAAGCGTTGAAGACGTTTTACGATACGACGGTCGATCTCGGCATCGCCGATAAGGTGACGACCTTCACGCATTCGGATTTCGGTCGCACCTTCCAACCCGCCGGCACGGGTGCGGGCGTCGGTTCGGATCACGGCTGGGGCGGCCATCATCTCATCATCGGCGGCGCGGTGCGCGGCGGCGATTTTTACGGTCGCTACCCGACGCTCGCCCTCTCCGGCCCCGACGACACAGACACGCGCGGGCGCTTCATCCCGACGACGTCCGTCGAACAGTACGCCGCCACGCTCGCCACTTGGTACGGCCTGTCATCGAACGATCTGTCGTTAGTCTTCCCGCTCATCGGTCGCTTCGCAACTCCCAATCTCGGCTTTATGTTGTGAGGCGCGCGACAGGGTTTTTGAAGTGATTGATGATCCAGCGTGGCATTCGAGGCAGTAATGCGAATGCCACGCTGAAGTTTTTTCGCTTTGCAGCCCCGGAGGCGCGAAAGATCAATAGCCCACAGCGCAAGCTGTGGGTTCAAAGCAAGAAAAAGTTCGTAGCCCTCGGAGAGGGCGAAAGAATTTCGTGTTCGCCTACGCGACCATGAAAAAATTCTTTCGCTACTCCGTAGCTCATAAATCATTAACCGTCTGCCTTCCCACATCTGACGATGTGGGCTACTGATCTAACGCCCCTCCGGGGCTAAAACTTTCGTCCTGTCTCGCGGGCGTCGTTATGCGTCACATCAAATTCATCAAACTGTTCGTCCTCATCTTCTTCGTCGCGGGCGGTGCGGCAATTCTCGTCACCAACAATTCTATCAACCAACCCGCCGCAGCCTTTTCGTCTGGTCCCCCCGCCAGCTTCAGCGGCGCGCCGGGCGAGTTTCGTTGCGACGAGTGCCATGTTTTTGACGGCGCGCCATCGGGCGCGATCATGCTCGGCGCGCCGTCGAGTTATGTGCCGGGGCAGACTTATCAAATGACGGTGACGGTCTCGAACAATCACCCGTCGCGGCGCAGGTGGGGCTTTCAGTTGACGGCGGTCGATGATTCGGGAGAACGTGCCGGTACTTTAGAGAGCTTGGGCGACGGCTTGACACAAGTGATTATGGGAACGGTCAGCGGCGCGGTGCGGCAGTATGTCGAACACACTTCCGCCGGCACGTTCGACGGGCAGCAGAACAGCGCGACTTGGACGTTTCGTTGGATCGCACCCGCGACGGACATTGGTCCCGTGACGTTCTACGCCGCCGGCAATGGGGCCAACGGCAACAACAACTCTGACGGCGACAGCATCAACTTCACTTTCGTCTCCGCCCTGCCCGCCACGACCGCGGGCGACTACACGCTCAACGTCGCGCCCGCTTCGCGCACGGTCGCACCCGGCGAGAGCGCGACTTACACTGTGACTGTCACGCCGACGGGAGGCTTCACCGGCACAGTTAATTTGAGCGCGACCGGCTTGCCCGCGAACGCGAGCGCGAGCTTCAATCCGGCTTCCGTCAATATCACAAGCGCGGCGGCGCAGACTTCGATGCTCACTGTCACGACCGCTGCCAACACGCCCGTCGGAGCTTCGACCTTAAACGTCACGGGGACGAGCGGCGCGTTGCAGCGCACGGCTAATGCCACGCTCACCGTGCAGACGAATCAAACAATCGATCTCGCGCTGCAACAGAGCGTCTCGCCGAATCCGGGCTTAGTGGGCGTCGGCCTCGCGTTCCGCTTCACCGTCACGAACAACAGCACGACGATGGCGACGAACGTAATGTTGACAGACGCGCTCCCGTCAGGCGTCACTTTCGTTTCCACAGCGACGACGCAAGGCAGTTGCAGCGGCACGGCGACTGTCACTTGCAATCTCGGCACGCTCGCCGCGAATGCTTCCGCCATTGTCACGATCAGCGCGACGCCGAGCGCGACCGGCCAACTCGTCAACAGCGCGACGGTGAGGGCGACCGAAGCCGATGCAAACACGAGCAACAACACGGCCTCCGTCAACGTGCGCGTCGATGCTTCATCGACTACGCCCGTGATGCTCGATCCGAACCTGACTGTGCGGGCTGTCGTCGGCGGATTGAATCAACCGACAACGATGGCCTTCATCGGCGCGAACGATTTCTTCGTTTTGGAGAAGGCGACCGGCAGAGTCCAACGCATCACGAACGGCGTGTTGCAGCCGACGCCGGTTTTGGATTTGGCGGTCAACGGCGCGTCTGAGCGCGGTCTGCTCGGCATCGCTTTGCACCCGAATTTCCCGACCGATCCGCGCGTCTATCTCTACTGGACGGAGAGCAGCACCGGCGCGGACACAACGAACACGGACGAGATCACTTTGTTGGGGAATCGCGTCGATGCCTTCACTTGGAACGGAACAACGCTGACGCAAGGAGCGAACGTGATCCGCCTCCGCGCGTTGCAGGCGGACGCTAATCAGCCTTCGCGCGGCAACCACAACGGCGGCATCATCCGCTTCAGCCCGGACGGAAAACTCTACATCATCATCGGCGATCTCGGTCGGCGCGGCTTCCTGCAAAACTTGCGCTTTGGTCCCTCCGTCTCGCCTGATGGCCCCATTGTTCAAGACGATCAATTTGGGGGACCAGAGCCGGACGACGAACATCTCTCCGGCGCGATCCTGCGCTTGAACGACGATGGCTCGACGCCGACAGATAATCCATTCTTCAACATCAATTCAGGGTTGACCGGCGAGGCCGCTGCGAACGTCAAAAAACTCTATGCCTACGGCATCCGCAACAGCTTCGGGATGGCGTTTGATCCAATCTCCGGCTATCTCTGGACGCAGGAAAACGGCGACGATGCGTTCGACGAGATCAACCGCATCGTCCCCGGCTTTAACGGCGGTTGGATTCAATTGATGGGACCAATGAATCGCATCGCTGAGTTCAAAGCGATTGAGCTGTCGCGCACCGGCGGCTTACAGCAAGTACGCTGGCCGCCTGAGCACATCGCCGACACGCCGGCAGAAGCGCTCGCGCGGCTCTATCTGCTGCCCGGCGCGCGCCACACCGATCCGGAATTTAGTTGGCGCTACGCCCTCGCGCCATCGCCCATCGGCTTCGTGCGCGGGCGCGCATTGGGGCCGCAGTTCGACGGCGATCTCTTCGTCGGCGCGTCGCGCATCAACCTCTCGAACGGCTTTTTGTTCCGCTTCGATCTGACGAGTGATCGCCGCCAACTCAGCTTCACCGATGCGCGTTTGCACGACAAAGTGGCGGACAACAACGACAAGTTTGATCTCACAGAGAGCGAGAGTCTCTTGATCGGGCGCGACTTCGGCATCACGACCGACATTCAGACCGGGCCGAGCGGCAGCCTGTACGTCGTCTCACTCTCAAACGGTGCGATCTATGAAATCACGTCCAAGCCGAACACTATTCAATTCAGCGCGAGCAACTATCAAGCGTCGGAAACGGATGTGACCGCAACTGTCACTGTGTCACGCACGGGCGACACGTCCGGCACGGCGGCGATTGATTATCAAACCGTCGATAATCCGGCGGAGGTGCGTTGCGACAACACGATGACCGCGCCGGGCGTGGCCTTCGCTCGCTGCGATTATGCGACGAACGTCGATACGCTGACCTTCGCGCCCGGCGAAGTGAGCAAGACATTCACCGTCTCGATCATCAACGACGCGCACGCGGAGCCGAACGAGACCGTCAGCCTCAGATTATTCAACCCGTCCGGTGCATCACTCGGAACACAAAGCACGGCGACTTTAACGATCACAGACAATGATGCTGCCGGGCAATCGAACCCGATCTTCGCGTCGCCCTTCTTCGTGCGGCAGCAGTATCTCGATTTCCTCTCGCGCGAGCCGGAAGAGGCAGGCTTCAACGCTTGGCTCTCGGTGCTGAATAATTGCCCCAACGTTTTTAACGACGATCCGAACAGTCCTTCAGCGCAATGTGACCGCATCATCGTTTCGTCCTCGTTCTTCCGCTCACAGGAGTTTCAACTGAAGGGCTACTTCGTCTATCTCTTTTACAAAGCGACATTGGGCCGCTTGCCGCTCTACACGGAGATCATCCCCGACATGCGAAGCGTGACCGGCGCGACCTCCGAAGAACTTTTCGCCAAGCGTGATGCCTTCGCGCGGACGTGGGTCAATCGTCCCGAATTTGCCGCGCGTTATCCCGGCACGCTCGCGGACGCCGCCTTCGTTGACAGTATCTTGACGACGGCAGGCGTGCAGTTGACAACGCCCGATCCGGTTTCCGGCGTGACGCGCAACTCGCTCGTCGCCGATTTGCAGCGCAGAGCGAAAACCCGCGCAGAAGTCGTGCGCTTAATTGTGGAGAGCCACGAAGTGGACGCGCGCGAATTCAACGGCGCGTTCGTCGCAATGCAGTATTTTGGCTATTTGAGAAGAGACCCGGAAAGCGGCGGCTATCAAGAGTGGCTCAACCATCTGAACGCCAACCCGATGGACTTCCGCACGATGGTCAACGGGTTTATGAATTCGATTGAGTATCGCTTGAGGTTCGGAACGCCGTAGCAAATTGATGGCAATAAGAGGCAGCAGCGCAACAAAAGACAGCTCGCGCGTGCTGGGAGCGCGGACGTCTCGTCCGCTAAGGCGTGCATCAGCACGCCAGACTGAGCTGAACCACTACATGCGCGGGTTATCGCCTGCCACCTTTTATTCGCGCTCGCGCTCAATGCGGACGGGATGTCTGCGCTCCCAGCTTGGCGCGCCTGTTTTCAGTTAAGTTGGCAGCTATCGACGCCGCTCTTAACACAGACTCCTGCCGGAACGAAGGCTGAAATCGATCCTTTAACAAATATGACGCCGCGACTTTCTTCTCCGCCGCCGGTTGCGCGATCACTTCCTTCAAAATCGTCTCCTGCGGATCGAGACTAACTCCAACGGGTCGTCTCCCGAGCGGCACGCGCATGACGGTCTCGCGGCCTGTCGGCGTGATCGTGATCCGGCGTGGCGCAGTGTTGAGCAGGCTGATCTCGGCTGGCACGGGCGTCAAGAATGGATCGGTTTCTTGCGTCTGCTTGAGCGTTAAGACGAGCGTGCCTCGCGTCGTCGCGCCGGGTTGCCACGTCCATGAAAGTTGATATTGCGGGTGGCCGCTGCCATAGACCCAGCGTTGAAAAAACTCGCGCAGGTTTTTGCCGGAAGCGCGCTCAAACGCGAGGCGTAAATCTTCGGTCGTCGCGGTCGAGTGTTGGTGTTTGGCATAGTAAGCGCGGACGCCTCGAAAGAAAGCCGCATCGCCCAACTGCGCGCGGAGCATGTGCAGCACCCACGCGCCTTTCTGATAGTTGTTGCCGTTGAGAAGTTTGAAGAGGTCTTCGGTCTCGCGGTCGTAGATCGGCGCGCGGCGCTTCTGCTCATATTTGAAATAAGTTTCGGCGGTGCGCCGCATGTACTCGCGGAAGGCTTGCTCGCTGACGTAAGTTTGCACGAAGAGACCGGCGAAGTAAGTGGCGAAGCCTTCTGAGAGCCAGAGGTCGGCCCACGTCGCGGGCGTCACCGAATCGCCGAACCATTGATGCGCGGTCTCGTGCGCGACGACTTCGACCAAGCCGCGACGAATGTAAAAGCCGGGATATTCAATCTCGTTCTCGCGCGGATTGAAGAGCGTGGCGCTATAGACAATCGCGCTCGAATTCTCCATCCCGCCGAAGCGCGTCGCGCCGATGATGTGCGCGAGCTTTTCATAAGGGAAGGGACCAACCGTGCGCGTGAAGAGATTGAGTGATGGCGGAGCCGCGCCGAAGCCGCGCCGGGCGAAGGTGCGATCCGAGTGCGGCACGTAGTAAGAGAGCGGCGCGATCTTCGACTGTATCGCGGGCATCACGACCGCAAATTGCCCGACGGCGACGATCATGCAGTAAGGCGGGATCGGCTTGTTCTCTGTGAACGTCCAAGTCCGCGTGTTGTCGGGGTTCGGGCGTTGCGCTACGAGCTTGCCGTTGGCGACGACGGTATTGGGCGCGGGTGCGTTGACGCGGAAAGTAACGGTGGCTTTGGCCGCAGGATGATCGAGCGATGGAATCCAATGATGCACGCGGTCGGGCCAATTGTCGCCGGTGGCCGAAGGGCGTCCATCTTTGTCTTTCGTCAAAATCAATCCGTTCTCCGGCTTGCCGTGATAGGTAACGGTGATGAGCAATCGCTCATTAACTTTCGGCGGCTGCGCGAGCGTGACGTTAAGCCGCCCGTCTTTCTGTTCAAATGTTGCGGACGCACCGTTCACACTCACGCTGCCAACCGGCATCTCGCCGAAGTCGAGATCGATTAAGTTAAGCGGTTCTTTCAAGACGATGACAGTGAGCTTCGTCTCGGCGCGCGTTACTTCCGACAAATCTTGATTGAAAGCGAGGCTCACTTCATAGTGCAATGGTCGCCACTTGTCGATCAGCCGCTCGCGGCGTTCGGCGTGGGCGAGTGTGGAGAATGTGAAGATGAGCAGCGCTGTAATGAGCGTGCATCGAAGTAATAGCGTAGGAGTTGGTCTAAGTCTCATCAAAACCTCTCGAAAGTTTTAAGTTCAGCGGAGGCCGAGCAATAGCAGCGCGGAGCGATCAAAGGCTTGGCCGCCGCGCTCAAGCCATGCGTGGTAAGCGGCGAGTTCTCCTGCTTGG
>JALZKK010000220.1 GCA_030859285.1 Acidobacteriota bacterium
GAGCGCAGCGGAACGCTGGGCAAAGCCGAACCAAATTAACCAAGCCCGCGTGAGCGGGCGCCAGCGCGCGCGAGTTTTGACTTTGCAGCATTAACGGTTTGATTGGATGTGGCTGTCGCCCGCTCACGCGGGCTTGGTCGCGCAACACAACTATCAACCCAGCGTTGCGTTGCGCTCCACGCTGGGCTTTATGCTGACGCTTGCTTCGCAAGCTGAAAAAAGAGTCACATATTGGGTATTAAAAACTGTCTTTCCTCGTCACTTGTCACTTGTCACTGTAATTAACATGCAAGAGATCAGGCGCAGAAGATCAATCGGGTGGATCGGGGTGCGGACGCACGCACCGCAGGTGGCGAGCGTGCTGGCGTTGCTGTTGCTCGTGAGCGGGCTGATCTTCGTCGGGTTGTCTTACTATCGTGCGAGCAAGCAGAACCAGCCTTTCCGTTTGAAGTCCGGCCCGGCAGTGTTGTCGTCCACGGTGACAGGACGGATCGAAAATTTCGAGCGGCGCGTCACTGAAGACGACCGCCTGACAATGCTCGTGCGCGCATCGCTCTACTTGCAATTTGACGACGGCCATCACGAACTAGAGAACGTCCACATCGAACACTTCGCTAGAGCAGGGCAGCCCGCCGATAAGATCGACGCGCGCAAGGCTATCTATTTCGTTGAGACGGAGGAAATCTCTTTCGCCGGTGATGTGCGGGTCGAGACACGAGACGGATTACAAGTGAAGAGCGAGGCGCTCGACTACGACGTGAAGAACGAGCGCGCCGAAGCGACAGTGCCTTTGACGTTCGAGCGCGAGAATGTCAGTGGCCGCGCCGACGCCGCGTTGGTGGACTCGCAGCACAAGAAACTTGCCCTGCGCGGCAACGTCGAGATCACCTTTCAGCCGGCAGCAGTAGCCACCGTCGGCAACCTGCCGCAGCCAACGAGCGCGCGCAGTCGCCCCGTCCGCGTCCGCGCGCCGCGCGCTGATTTCGATCAGAATAGCCGATATCTCACGTTCACCGGCGGCGCAACCGCCGAGCAAGAACACGACATCATGAGCGGCGAGACGCTCTCGGCTTTTCTTAACGAGCAGAAAAAGTTGCAGCGCATCGAAGCGCGCACGAACTCTTATTTACGTTCGATGAACGAAGGGCGCGCGGTGGAAGTTCACGCGCGCGACATGGATTTTCATTTCGATCCTGATCAGCGTTTGACGAAAGCGTTGGCTGTCAAAGACGTGCGCGCCCGCACGCTCGATGCCGACGCGGAGGTGACGCTGACCGCGCCGAACGACTTACAACTCGCGTTTGAAGCGCAGGCCAATCAAAGTCTGTTGCGAGAGATGCGCGCGGGTGGTCGCGCCGTCGTCACACTCGCCGCGCCGCGCTCGCGCGCGAGTGATCCGCAGGCTGCGAACAAGCGTCTGACCGCCGACGAAGTGAAACTTTTCTGGCGCGTGAATGGGCGCGATCTCGAACGCGCCGAAGCCGTCGGCAACGCCGAGCTAATCGTCGAGCCGGTACAGGCCACGCCGCAGACGGATCGCAAGACGCTGATTGCGCCGCGCTTCGATTGCGAATTTTACGAGACCCATAATCTGGCGCGCGTATTCACGGCGACCGGCGGCGCAAAGGCCGTGATTGCGCCCGCGCAAGAATCCGCGACGCGCGACGCGCGCACGCTCACATCGCAAAAAATGATCGCCGCTTTCGCACGCGACACGCAGGACATAGAGCGTCTGGACGCGAACGGCGACGCGCAATTTAATGAAGCCGACCGCCACGGCCAAGCCGCCAATGTTTCATATGCCACTGCCGACGAGATGGTGCGCTTGCGCGGCGGCGACCCCGTCGTGTGGGACTCACGCGCGCGCATCAAGGCTCAGGAACTCGACACCGACACGCGCCGCGAAATCTCTTACGCGCGCGGCAACACGACAACGACTTACTACAGCCAAGAACAGACGAACGGCGCGACGCCCTTCGCCAAAGTCAAAAGCCCGGTCTTCATCGTCGCGCAACAAGCGGAGTTTCAGCACACGACGGGCGTCGGCATTTACACTGGCGACGCCCGCGCTTGGCAAGACGACAATTTCGTGCGCGCCGATAAATTGATATTGCGCCGTGAGCAGCAGCGGCTCGAAGGCGAAGGCAATGTCCAGAGCGCGCTCTATCAAGCACGCCGCACAGATGCTTCCGGCAATCGCACAGTAGTCCCCGTCTTCGCCACCGCGAAGCGGATGTTTTATGCAAACGCAGAGCGTCTGCTGCATTACGAAAGCGACGTTGACATCAAGCAAGGCACAGAGCGTTTGACCGGCGAGGTAGCCGACGTGTATCTGTCGAAAGAGTTGAACGAAGTCGAGCGCACCGTTGCACAGCGCAACGTCGTGATGACGCAACCCGGCAGGCGCGGCACGGGCGATTGGGCGCAGTACACCGCCGCCGACGAAACCATGATGCTGACCGGCGCTCCCGCCCGCGTCGAAGACACTGAGCAAGGATCATCCGAAGGCCGGCGTTTGACCGTCTATCTGCGCGAAAAGCGCATCGTCGCCGACAGTCCCGGCGGACCGCAATCCACAGGCCGCGTGCGCTCGACGCATAAGGTGAAGAAGCAATGACGCAGCATAAAGTGTCGGTATCAAGCGTCGGAGGCATTGCCGGTCGCCCCGTTGTGTGGAAGAGGAAATTGATTGCAAGCTGAAACTTTGATCAAAACTTTCAACAAGGATGAGAGAGAGGCGCATCGACGCGCGCCGGTCATACAAGCTCCGTCTGCCGTCGCGCTGGCGGCGTCTGAGTTGGTGAAGACTTACGGCAAGCGGCAGGTGGTGAAGGGCGTGAGCTTGCACGTCGAGCCGGGCGAGGTTGTGGGTTTGCTCGGCGCAAACGGTGCGGGCAAGACGACGACCTTCTACATGATTATCGGGCTGGAACGTCCTGACGGCGGCAAGGTGCGTCTCGGCGAGCGCAACATCACGAAGTTGCCGATGTACTTGCGCGCGCGCCTCGGCGTCGGTTATTTGCCGCAGGAGCCTTCGGTCTTTCGCAAGATGACGGTGGCGGAAAACATCCTCGCCGTGTTGGAGACGATGGGACTGCGCCGCCGCGAGCGCTTTAATCGGCTCGAAGAGTTGTTGCAGGAGTTCGGGGTCGAACACGTGCGGAACACGCGCGGCGATACACTATCGGGCGGCGAGCGGCGGCGCACAGAGATTGCGCGCGCGCTGGCGACCGAGCCGCAGTTTATCCTGCTCGATGAGCCGTTCGCCGGCATCGATCCCAAAGCCGTCGATGAGATTCAAAGGATGATCCTATACTTGCGCGGGCGCGGCATCGGCATCTTGATCACCGACCATAATGTGCGCGAGACTCTCGGCGTCACCGACCGTGCGTACATCATGGCTGACGGATTGATCTTCCGCACCGGCGTGCCGCTGGAGTTGACCGAAGACCCCGAAGTGCGCCGGCTCTACCTCGGCGAAAAATTCCGCATGTGAGCCGCTGCAACCGGCCCACAAATCGGTTATAATCCTTCTGTCACCCGACAGGGTGTTTTAACGCAACCAGCATTTCAATTTTGGTCATTGCCCACAGCTTTCATGTGCAGGTATGTCTGTTAAGCTGACAACCAATCTCTCGCAACGTCTCGTGCTGACGCCGCAACTGCGCCAGCGGATCGAGATGTTGCAGATGACCACCATCGAACTCAGTGATTTGATCCAGCAGCAACTGTTGGAGAACCCCGTGCTGGAGGAAGTTGCGCCGCAGGAAGAGAAACGCGAGTTGGAATCCGAGATTATCGACCAACTAGCCTCCTCCAGCACAGGCGACGCAGATACCGTCCCTGACACGGGCGCGCCGGATTTTGAGGGCGCGCCTATCAGTACAAACGGCGCGGGTGACTTGACTGCTGTCGATGTCCCCGCTGTAGGCGACGACATTCCGTCAACCGAACCCGCCGCAACAGCCGGCGACGAAGAAGACGGCGCAGAGCGTGATCGCGATGCGTTTGAAGAGATCGACTTCGGACGCGAGTTTCAAGAGTATCTCGATCCCGGTTACAAAACGCAGGAGTTCGAGTACAAGGAAGACGCGCCGACCTTTGAACAGTTTCTCACCCGCCCCGAATCTCTCTCCGAACATCTGTTGTGGCAACTGAATATGAGCCATGTCCCCGACGAGTTGTTGCCGGTGGCCGAAGCCGTCGTCGGCAATCTCGATCAGGATGGACGACTCAGCGCGACGAATAAAGAGATTGCGGCTCTCGGCGATTGGACGGAAGAACAGGTCGAAGAAGCGCGGCAGTTAGTAATGCGGCTTGACCCAATCGGTTGTGGCGCGCGCGATGTGCGTGAGTGCCTGCTGGTTCAACTCGAAGTGAACAGCGAGAGCGAAGGTCTGGCGGCGCAGTTGCTCCGCGATCACTCTTTGGCCGAGATGCAGCAACATAAGCTGCCGGCCTTGTCGAAGCAAACCGGCGTCAGCGTCGAGGCGCTCTTGGCCGAGTTGGAAAAAATTCGCACGCTCAACCCGCATCCCGGCAGGCACTACGCCACCGACGAGGCGATCCCCATCGTTCCCGAAGTCTTCATCGAGAAGATCGACGACGACTATGTGATCTACTTCGCCGACGACGGCAGCCCGCGCCTGCGAATCAGCAACAGCTATCAACACATGCTCGTCAAGCCGGACACCTCGAAGGAGACACGCGACTTCATCAAAGACAAGATGCGCTCGGCGGTCGATCTGCTCCGCAACATCGAACACCGGCGGCAGACGATCTACCGCGTCGTCGAGTTTATCATCCGTCGCCAGAGCGAATTCCTCGACAAGGGCGTGCAGTCCATCAAACCGATGATGCTCAAAGACATTGCCGAAGACACGGGGATGCATCTCTCGACGATCTCGCGCGTCGTCAATCGCAAGTACGCGCATACGCCACAAGGCGTCATCGAACTGCGCCGCTTCTTCACCGAAGGCATGACGAACGAAGACGGTGAAGAAGTCTCGACGCGAATTATCAAGTTGCAGATCAAAAAGCTGATTGAAGAAGAAGACTCGCACAATCCGATCACGGATGATCAGGTCGTCAAGATTTTAATGAAGGACGGCATTAAGCTGTCGCGCCGCACCGTGGCGAAGTACCGCGACCAGATGCAGATTCCGGGTTCCCGCGAGCGCAAAGCAGTTGTCTAACTGCAAGGATGAAGGCGGAAGGCGGAAGGATGAAGTGAAGACATTCTTTCATCCTTCATCCTTGCTTTTCACGGAGGGAAACGGTCGCAATGAAATTTGAGTACACCGGGCGTCACGTCGAGATGACGCCGACTATTCGTCGCCACGTCGAGGATCATTTCAGCAAGATCGATCATATCTTCAACGACTCGACGGCGCGCGCGCACGTTATTATCGACGTGCAGAAGAATCGACACATGGGAGAAGTCCTCGTCCACTGGCGCGAGCATACGCTGACCGCCAGCGATACTAACGCCGACATGTACCAAGCGCTGACACGCGCCATCGCCAAAATTGAGAAGCAGGCGGTGAAACTGAAGAAGAAAATTATCGAGCGCAAGCATGATGCGAAACCGCTTTCGGCGTTGGCGGCGGCGGCTACCGATGGGCAAGTCACGCCGTCGCGTGCGCCCGTGCGGATCATCACGGCGCGGCGCTACAACGTCAAGCCGATGACGCCGGAAGAAGCCGCGCTCAAGCTGGAGGAGGATACCAATCAGTTCCTCGTCTTCCGCGACTCCGACACCAGCCGGCTCGGCGTGATCTACAAACGCAAGGACGGCAACTACGGATTGATCGAACCGTGACGGATGCAGATAGGGAGAAGGGGAGAGCGGGCGAAAAAGCGATGTCACTTCTCCCCATCTCTCTATCTCCCCCTCTTCTTTCTTTTGCCTCAAGGAGAATCCATGATCAGTAGAAAAAACCCCTTTCCTATATTGTTCGCCGGCCTCTGGCTGTTCGCCGTTACCGCCGGTAGCGCGCAACAGCAACCACAATCTCAGCCGTCGCAACCGCAAGGCGTGACGACTTACGTCGTCGATGCCGCGCACTCGAATGTCGGCTTCACCGTGCCGATCCTCAACGGCGTCTCGAAAGTGGCGGGGAAATTTGCCGACTTCGCGGTGACGATCAATTACGACGAACGCGACATTACCAAATCATCGGTCAGCGCAACGATCAAGGCCGCGAGCATCAACACGGGCATTGAGAAGCGCGACACGCACTTAAAGAATGCTGATTTCTTCGACGTTGAGAAGTACCCGGAGATCACTTTCCAGAGCAGCCGCATCGAGAAGAAAGGCAACGGCTTCGTCGCGCACGGCGCGTTTACCATGCACGGCGTCACGAAAGAGATCGCGTTGCCGATCACGCCCGCCGGTACGTTCAAAAATCCGACGACGAATGAAATGCAAATGGGTTTTACCGCCAAGCTCGTCATCAACCGCCAAGATTACGGCATCGCTTGGCGCAACCCACGCGCCCCTAACTTCGTCGGTGATCTCGTGGAGATCGAACTGAATCTACTGACGAGAGTCCCGCCCAAGCAGAGCTAATCGATCCACTTCGAGCGCGCAAGACATGAGCGACTCCGCCGCGCAGCCGGTCATCACGATCAGCGACTTTCTCAAGCACGCGCCGGCGGAGCTGGCGCTGCGCGTGCTGGCTGGCGAGCGCAATTTGCCGGAGCGTGAGATTTCGACCGCGCGCATTCAAAAGCTCGGCCTCGCGCTGGCCGGATTCACGAATTACGTGCGTCCCGGCAGAGTGCAGATCATCGGGCAAAGCGAGGTCTGGTTCCTTGATCATCTGGAAACGGATGAGCGCCGCGCCGCGATCAGCCGCCTTGCGCTGGAGAAGATCAGTTGCATTCTCGTGACCAAAGAGATCGCGCCGCCGGCTGAATTGATTGAAATGGCGGAAGAGGCTGGGCTACCGCTCTTGCAGACGCCGCTGGTGAGTTCGGCAGCGATCAGTCTCGTCACAGAGTATTTGCAGTCCGCGCTGGCCCCGCGCGAATTGCGGCACGGCGTTTTGCTGGCAGCCTATGGGCTGGGCGTGCTGATCGAGGGCGAATCGGGGATCGGAAAATCAGAATGCGCGCTCGATTTGATCATGCGCGGCCATCGTTTAATCGCCGACGACGTGGTGGAAGTGCGGCGCACCTCATCGGATCAGTTGTTGGGCAGCGCGCCGGAGATGTTGCGCGAACACATGGAGATTCGCGGCCTCGGGATTATCAACGTCCGCGAATTATTCGGCGTCGCGGCGATCAGCGTGCGGAAACCCATCGGGCTGGTGATCCGTCTGGAACGCTGGGCGGAGGCGAAAGAAGTTGACCGGCTCGGCATTGACGAGCGAAGCATCGAAATTCTCGGCGTCAAAGTCCCGCATGTGATTTTGCCAGTCAGCCCGGGGCGCAACCTCTCAACGCTCGTCGAGACGGCGTTGCGCGTTCACTTGCTGCGAATACGCGGAAGCAACGCGGCGCAACAATTCGCCGCGCGCCACTCGGAGATGCTGAAAAGAAATGATGAATGATGAATGCGAAATGATGAATGAAAGACAGTTTGCTTTTCATTCCGCATTCATCATTCCGCATTCATCATTTGTATTGTAATGCCCCAGAAGAGACGAGAGATTGACGCGGCGGCGACGACCGCGCTCGCGCCCGACATTGTGATCATCACCGGCCTCAGCGGTTCGGGGATGTCCTCGGCGACCAATGCCTTTGAGGATTTGAAATTCTTCTGCGTGGATAATCTGCCGCTGACGTTGCTGCCGACCTTCGGGCGTTTAGTGCAGGGCGAGGACGAAGACGCGCGCAGCATCAAACGCGCCGCCCTCGTCATCAACATTCGCGAAGGCCACTTCCTCAGCGAGTTCGAGACGCAGTTGCAAAAGCTCCGCGCGCAGAGCGGCTTGAGCGTCTTCGTGCTTTTCTTTGAGGCTTCGGACGCAGCCTTGCAACGGCGCTTCAGCGAGACGCGCCGCCCGCACCCGGCGGACACCGGCGACGGATTGCTCGCCTCGATCCGAGCCGAGCGCGAAGCGATGGCCGACATCCGCGCCCAAGCCGATCTGATCATCGACTCGTCGGATCACACCGTCCACACCCTGCGCCGTTATCTGCTCGAACGCTTCAGCCCCGACCCGCACGGCACGCCGATGCGCGTGCAAGTCTTGAGCTTCGGCCACAAATATGGCTCGCCCCGCGACATCGCTCTGCTGTTCGACGTGCGCCACCTGCCCAATCCACACTTCGAGCCTGAGTTGCGCCACCTCTCAGGCCACGACCGCCGGGTGGTGCAATACTTGAAGGAAAAAGAGGGAACGCAGGAGACTTTGCGACGCTTCAGTGATCTGCTGGATTACTTGCTGCCGCTCTACCGCCGCGAAGGGAAGTCTTATCTGACTGTCGGCGTCGGCTGCACGGGCGGGCGTCATCGCTCCGTGATGATCGCGAACGCTCTCACCCGGCAACTCCGCAAGAGCGGTTTCGACGCCGTGGCGATCCACCGCGACGTGCGGAAGACGAAGCCTGCACGCACAGCGACACGAAAAACTTAGTTACGGATTTCGCGCGGGCTTATCAGTTGGCGTGGTCGAACGTTGACCGCTTGGCACGTGAGAACTATTGTTGGGGCGTGAAAGCCAGTCTGATTCTTGAGGGGGTCGGGATTCGGAGTTGAAGCATGAATGATAGCGCTGGGAAAACGGAAGCGAAGAAATTAGTTGCTGGAGTGATCGTAACGC
>JALZKK010000256.1 GCA_030859285.1 Acidobacteriota bacterium
TTGCACGCCTCGCAAATCTCCGCGAAGTAAGACGACTCCGCCAGAAAACCGTAGCCCGGATGAATCGCGTCAACGTTCGTGATCTCGGCGGCGCTGATCACCGCCGGGATATTCAAATAGCTCTGCGCCGAAGGCGCGGGACCAATGCAAATCGACTCGTCGGCGAACCGCACGTGCAGCGAATCGCGATCCGCCGCCGAATGCACGGTGACGGTCTTGATCCCCATCTCCTTGCACGCCCAGATAATGCGACACGCGATCTCGCCGCGATTAGCGATCAAGATTTTCCGAAATTTACGGGGGCCGAACAACATAAGTCAGTTCAAAGTTCAAAGTTCAAAGCTGTTCTTAACTTTGAACCTTGAACTACTTCTTGATCCCGAACAGCGGCTGGCCGTATTCGACGGGCTGGCCGTTCTCGACGAAGATTTTTTCGACGATGCCGGTGGTCTCGGCTTGAATCTCGTTCATCAGCTTCATTGCCTCGATAATGCAGACGACCGTATCCGGCTCGACGTGGCTGCCGGGGCGGACGAACGCATCTGAGGTTGGCGAAGGCGCGCGGTAAAAAGTGCCGACGATGGGCGACGTGATGATCTGAAGGTCTTCTTCTTTGACCGGAACGCTGGCCGGCGTGGTTGCGGTCGCGGCGGCAACGGGCGTCGGTGAAGCAGCAGACGCAGGAGTTCCCACACCGGCGTTCGTGGCCGGAGCTGCTGCGGGCGGCGCAGGCGGCACAGCTTGATGAGCGGGCGCGGGCTGTGGTGGCATGGACGGCGCAGCATCGCGCCGCAAACGCACGCGAAAGCCTTCCCGCTCCAACTCAAATTCAGTAAAACCTTGCGTCGCGATCAGATCGATTAACTCACGCAACTCGTCCATGTTGATCGCCGGGTCGGGGCGGCGCGCTTGTGCCGGCGATTCGCGATGCCGCCGCCGGTCGCGGTGACGACCGCCGCCACTTCCGCCGGCATTCATACCGCCGCGCGAATCGGATGGTTGCCTGCTGCCGCTGCTCTCGCGTGATTGCTCGCTGCCCGGCTGCTCTGGTCTCTCTTGATCGCTCATCTCTTCTGCGTCTCCCCGCACGTCGAAAGCGAACTAATTGAAGCCGCATGCCTCGACGCAAAATCAAAGCCCCTACCTGCGCGTCCTTTGGGCGGCGAGGTGTCGGGGCTTCCTGCTGCGGACACCAAACGAGGGCGCGCTCGCCGCAAACAGCCGCACGCCCTCGTTAAAATTCAAACTACTCTGTCTCTTTCTCTTTAGCAGTCGATTCAGTCTTCTGCGAACGACTCCCGCCACTCCCGGCCTTCTCCGAATCCTTCGCTTCTTTTTCGCTCTTCGCGCCCTGCCCGCGCGCTTGCGTAGTCGCTTCTTTCTCGTAAGTCCGGTCGGCCTTCTTGCCGCCCCTGCGCCCGCCTGCGGCCTCGCCGGATTTACCGGCGCGTGCCGACTTCTTATCCGCAGCGACAGACTTGGCGCGCTTCGAGGGATGCTCGACAGCCGCTAGCTCGCGCGGGTTATCGACCAACTCGATGATCGCGAGTTCGGCATTGTCGCCGTCACGACGACCGAGCTTGATAATGCGCGTGTAACCGCCCGGACGATCCTTGTAACGCTCGCCCAATTCATCGAACAGCCGCTTCAAAGCCGCGACGCCCGCCGTGCGCGGTGCGCGTGCCACACCCCGCCGACCCGTAGAAGCCGCCTGCTGTCGGTTGCCCGCATGGAAGAACGCCGCCGCCTGCCGCCGCAGATGCACAGCCTTAATCACTGCGTCATCTCCGTCCAAAAGCTGCGCCCGGCGCGAGAGCGTGATCGCCCGCTCGATGAACGGGCGCAACTCTTTCGCTTTCGGCAACGTCGTCACGACGCGCTCGTTGCGCGCGTTGACGAGCGATGTCGCCAAGTTCCGCAGCATGGACAGCCGATGCTCCGTCGTCCGCCCCAATTTCCGATGTGCTTTCAGATGTCGCATGACCTTACCTATTTGCGATTTTTGATTTGCGACTGAAGAAGCCTGAATCTCAAATCTCAGATTTGAAATCGCAAATGATCGAGGAACAGCCCGTCAATCAAAAATCAAAAATCGCAAATCAAAAATTCTCTCTACTCTTCCTCGTCGTCCTCGTACT
Source organism: Acidobacteriota bacterium (assembly GCA_030859285.1). Taxonomy (GTDB): domain Bacteria; phylum Acidobacteriota; class Blastocatellia; order Pyrinomonadales; family Pyrinomonadaceae; genus JACCRA01. The sequence continues at coordinate 2,139 of JALZKK010000256.1, forward strand.
CGCTCAGATCGACATCGCCGCCGCCGGTTCCGGGGATCGGGTTGCCTTGCGCGTCGAAATCCATGCCGAAGTCGAGGCCCATGCTGTGCAAGATGTCTTTGATCTCGTTGAGAGACTTCTTGCCGAAATTCTTCGTCGCCAGCATCTCGCGCTCGCTGCGCTGGACGAGATCGCGGATGGTGCGGATGTTGGCGTTCTTCAGGCAGTTGTACGAACGCACCGACAACTCCAACTCATCGACCGAGCGATCCAATTGCTCGTTGCGCGGCAACGGCGGACGCTCCATCTTGGCGTAGTCGAACTCGTCGGTGTCTTCCTCGAAATTGATAAAGATCGTCATGTGATCCTTGATCAACTTCGCCGCCAGACCGATGGCGTCGTCCGGCTTCACCGAGCCGTCTGTCCAGACATCGATGGTCAGCTTGTCGAACTCCGTATTCTGGCCGAGGCGCGCGGCCTCGACCGCATAGTTGACCTTCTTGACCGGCGTATGTACCGAATCAATTGGGATGTAACCGAGCGAGAGGTCTTCGTCGAAATTACGATCCGCCGGCACGTAACCGCGCCCGCGCTTGAGCCGCATCTCGATGTTGAGCGAGCCGCCTTCGCTGACGGTTGCGAGATACACATTCGGATCGAGAATCTCAACGTCGCCATCCGCTTCGATGTCGCCCGACAACACTTCGCCCGCGACATCTTTCGTGAGCGTCAACGTCTTCGGTTCGTTGCCGTGCAGTTTGATCGGAATCTGCTTCAGATTCAGGATCACGTCGGTCGCATCTTCGACGACGCCGCGAATCGAAGAGAATTCATGTTCGACGCCTTCGATCTTGACTGCCGTGATCGCCGCGCCCTCGATGGACGAGAGCAGCGCGCGGCGCAAGCTGTTGCCGATAGTCGTGCCGAAGCCGCGCTCGAACGGCTGCGCGGAGAAACGCCCGTAACGCCCGGTCAGCGTTTCGTTCTCGACCGCAAGGCGGCGCGGCATCTGAAACCCGATCCAGAGATTATTTTGTTCCATAGCCATAATTGGGAAATGATGAATGCGAAATGATGGATGCGAAATGATGAATGATGAGCAGATGAATCTCTTAATTCATCATTCATCATTTCGCATCCATCATTTCGACGTTACTTGCTGTAAAGTTCGACGATCAATTGCTCGTTGATCGAGCGGTCGATGTCGCCGCGGACGGGCAGTGTTGCCACGCGCGCACTCATCTCCGCGCCATCGACGGGCTGCAACCACGACGGACGACCGCGCCCGGCAGCCGTCTGCCACGCGCCTTCGATGTGCGGATTGTGGCGACTGCCTTCGCGCACGGCCACCACATCGCCGACCTTGACCTGAAATGATGGAATATCGACTTTGCGATTATTGACTTCGATGTGACCGTGATTGACCAACTGCCGCGCTTGGCGGCGCGACGTGGAGAAGCCCGCGCGATAGACTGCGTTATCCAAGCGGCGTTCGAGAAAGATAAGCAACGCCTCGCCAG
>JALZKK010000259.1 GCA_030859285.1 Acidobacteriota bacterium
AACTGCGCGGCAATGTGGTGCTGATCGACTTTTGGTACGAGTGGTGCGGCCCGTGCCGGATGGCGTTTCCGACGTTGAAGAATTGGCACAAGAAATACAAGGACAAGGGGCTGACGATCATCGGCCTCACCGATTATCAACGCACGCTCGGCGATAGTGGAATGAGCGAGGCACAGAAGTTGGAATGGCTGCGAAAATTCAAGACGGATGAAAAGCTGCCTTATGCCTTCGCGGTGGCGAAGCGGGTCGGCGACAACCAACCGGCTTACGGCGTCTCGGCCTACCCGACGGCGATGCTCATTGACCGGCGCGGCGTCGTCCGCCACATCAGCATCGGCGTCAGCCCGCAGGAACTGGACGAGTTGGGCGGCATCATCGAGAAACTGATCAAAGAGCCTGCTGAAACGGGACGTTAGATTCAAAGTGCGGTAGCGGGGGCAGTAGCCACAGATGAACGTAGATCAGAACCAATTTGGGTAGTGAGCAAAATGTAATGCAGTTGCATCCTTGCCGCTGATGCGGCAAGAAGACTGCCGCAGCATTACATTTTGACCACTATCGAAGGCGGAAGGATGAATGAAGACACCCCATTCAGTCGGTTTCTCATCCTTATCTAGCGACGTGTTGCCGGACGGGTGCAATAATCAGCGCGACGACGGAAGAGCGACGCGCTTTAAGGTGTTTGGGCGCGCTCTCGCGCTTGTAATATAAACCGCAAATCTGCCAACCCCCATCAATGCGCTCGATAAATGGATATTACCGAACGAAAAAAAGCCGAAGAAAAAACCCGTGCATCGGAAAAGCAATTGCGGCTCGTCACGGACGCTATCCCTGCGCTGATTTCCTACGTTGACGCGGAGCAGCGTTATCAATTCGTCAACCAAGCCTACACCGATTGGTTCGGACACGCGCCGGAAGAAATCGTCGGCAAGCCCGTCCGCGAAGTTTTAGGCGAAGCGGCTTACGCGGCGATTCTTCCCGCGATGGAAAGAGTTCTCTCCGGCGAAGCGTTCGAGTTCGAGCGGTTGCTACCGTATAAAGACGGCGGCTCGCGTTTCGTTTCGGTCAATTACGTACCGGACCAAGACGAAAAAAGCGGAAAGGTCAAAGGCTATTACGCGCTGGTGCAGGACATCACCGAACGCAAAAGGGCGGAAGAAATCAGCCAGCGTTACCAAATGCTTTCGGTGCGAGCGCGGGACGTGATCTTGTTTGTGCGCCCCGACGATGGGCAAATCGTTGACGCCAACCAAAAAGCGGTCGAGATGTACGGCTACGATTTACCGACGCTGTTGCAGATGAAAATTCACGATTTGCGTGCGCCAGAAACTCTGCCCAAACTCGCCGCGCAAATCGAACAAGCGAAAGAGGGCGGCGTGCAGTTTGAAACTGTTCACCGCCGACGAGACGGCACGACATTTCCGGTCGAAGTTAGTTCAATCGGCTCGAATATCGGCGGCGAGCGTTTGTTGACCAGCATCATCCGCGATATTACCGAGCGCAAAGAGGCGGAAGAAAAATTGCGCCGCACGCAGGCGCGACTCGAATCCGCGCTCGCAGCCGGACTCGCCGGAACTTTTTATTGGGACGTGATCCAAGATCGCGTCGTAACCGATGAAAATATGTCGCGGTATTTTTCGCTTTCCGAACGCGCACTCACAGAAGGCGTGCCGCTCGCAGAAGCGTTGCCCGCTATTTTTGAGGCAGACCGCCCGCTGGTCGAAAAAGCTCTGACCGATGCCATCGAATCAACAGACGTTTATTCGGTTGAGTATCGCGTCAAGCAGTCGGACGGCAACACTCGCTGGCTCTCGGCTCGCGGAACGGTCGAACGCGACGAATCGGGTGTAGCCATCGGGCTGCCCGGCTTTGCGGTTGACATCACACGAATCAAAGAAGTCGAAGAAGATCAAAAACTCCTCCTCGACATCGGCGAAAAAATTCGGCGGGCGGAAAACACTGAAGAATTGCTGTTCGCTGTGGTGCAGGCAGTCGGACAACATTTGCAGGTCACGCGCTGTCTGTTTACGGAAATTGACCTTGAGCGCGACACGGCAATGATTTACCGCGATTTTTACGCTGCCGGCTCGCGTTCACTCGAAGGCAAAATTCCGCCTTCTCAATTCAGTCCCGATTCAATCAACATTCTGCGGAGCGGACGCACGCTCATCAACGATGACATCAAAAACAATCCGCGCACCGCCGAATTTTATGAAAGCGGATACAAATCTTTAGGCATGGAGGCGTTTGTCGGCGTTCCGCTTTTGAGAGACGGACGTTGGACGGCGGCATTGGCGGTCGTCGCGGACCAGCCGCGACACTGGAACGAAAGAGAAATCGGCCTGCTCGAAACGGTAGCCGAACGCGCTTGGCTGGCGGTGGAAAAACTCCGCAGCGAAGCCGCTCTGCACGAATCGGAAGAACGCTTCTCCAAAGCCTTTAACACCAGCCCGCACCTGATGACCGTCACGACCTTAGATGGGGGACACTATCTCACGGTCAACGACGCGGTGCTGCGGACCACCGGCTACACACGCGGCGAGATGATCGGGCAGACGGCTGACGAGTTGCGGATCTTCGTTGAGCCGGAGGGGGGCGCGAAGTTGCTCGGCGCATTCCGCGACGGCATCGTTCGTGACTTGGAGATTCGCCTGCGGACGAAGGACGGCGAGACGCGGCTGCTCAACTTGTCTGCCGACCTCATCACCGTGCAAGGGCAACGCTGTGTGCTGACCTCTTCGGTGGATATCACCGAGCGCAAACGCGCCGAAGAAAACGAAAAGTTCCTGCTTGAAATCGCCGAAAAAATTCGCTATGCGGAAAATGAGCCAGCTTTGCTTTTCGCGGTGGCGCAAGCGGTCGGGCAGTATCTCGGCGTGGCGCGTTGCGCGTTTGACGAAGTGTATCTGGAAACCGGCACGGCAAAAGTTCACCGCGATTACTACGCCGCAGGCTTACAGCCCGGAGCGCGCTCCTTTTCGATGGCGGAGTTCAGTCGATCAACTTTGGGAGACATCAAAGCCGGACGCACCGTCGCCATTTCCGATTCTTCAACCGACGAGCGCACCGCCGCGCTGTACGAAACCAAATACCAGCCGCACGGCTTTGCCGCTTACGTCGCCGTTCCCTTGCTGCGCGACGGGCGTTGGACGGCGACGTTGCGGGCCAACCACGAAGAACCGCACGTTTGGAGCCAGCCGGAAGTCGCATTACTTGAGACTGTCGCCGAACGGACTTGGCTGGCGGTGGAAAAACTGCGAAGCGAGGCGGCTTTGCGCGAGTCCGAAGAGCGTTTTGCCAAAGCCTTCAATTCTAGTCCGCTCGTGATCACCATCACTTCGCTGAACACAGGAAAACTCATCGAAGTCAACGAAACTTTCACCAACCAGACCGGCTACAGCCGTGAAGAAGCGATTGGGCGGACAACTAATGAACTCGGCTTGTGGGAGAGGCCGCCCGACCGCGATACTGAGTTGGCGACCGTCAAACGTGACGGGCAAATTCGCAACCGGGAATATCGTTTTCGGATGAAAGACGGCGCGGAGATTATCGGGTTGCTGTCAGCCGAATTGCTGGAAATCGGCGGCGAGCCGTGCGTGTTGACCGTGATTCAAGACATTACCGAACGCAAGCAAGCCGAAGAGCGTTTGCGCGTATCGGAAGAAAAATTCCGCAATCTTGCCAATTCGATTTCGCAGTTCGCGTGGATGGCCGACGCGAGCGGGTTCATTTTCTGGTACAACGAGCGTTGGTTTGAATACACGGGAACGACGCTGGAAGAGATGAGAGGGTGGGGCTGGCAAGCGATTCATCATCCCGAAGAAGTCGAGCGCGTAACCGAGAAGTTCAAACAACACATTGCGACGGGCGAGCCGTGGGAAGACACTTTCCCGCTCCGCAGTAAAACGGGCGAGTATCGTTGGTTCCTCTCGCGCGCCCGGCCCATCCATGATGAGCAAGGACGCATCGTGCGCTGGTTCGGGACCAATACCGATGTCGAGGAATTGCGGCAGGCGCGCAAAGCGGCGGAAGAGGCCAACCGTTTGAAGGACGAGTTTCTGGCGACGGTCTCGCACGAACTTCGCACGCCGCTTAACGCTATCCTCGGTTGGTCGGCGATGGCGCGCTCCGGCGTCCCCGACATGACGAATCGCGCGCTCGAAATCATCGAACGCAACGCGCGGGCGCAGAACCAGATCATCTCCGACATTCTCGACGTTTCGCGCATCATCACGGGCAAGCTCAATTTCGAGCCGACCACAGTCGATTTAATTCCGGTAACAGAAGCCGCCATCGAATCTGTCCGCCCGGCCCTCGAAGCCAAACGGATTCGCCTGACGACCGCCTACGCGCCGGGCGATAACTTGGTCATCGGCGACGCCAACCGCTTACAACAGATCGTCTGGAATCTGCTCTCAAACGCCGCGAAGTTCACGCCCGAAGGCGGGCAGATCGAGGTCAAGTTAGAGCGCGCCGACGATCATCACGTCGAGATCATTGTGAGCGATAAGGGCGAGGGCATCGCGCCTGAATTTCTGCCGTTCGTCTTCGACCGCTTCCGCCAAGCCGACGGCGCTACTACTCGCCAACACGGCGGCCTCGGCTTGGGCCTCGCCATCGTGCGCCATCTGACGGAACTGCACGGCGGCAGCGTCCGCGTCGAGAGCGCCGGTAGCGGGCAGGGCGCAACCTTCACCGTTCGCCTGCCACGCTTACCATTGCGGATTGGGACCAGCGGATTGCGGATTGAAACCGTCGCTTCCGATCAATTGGCAATTCGCAATCCATCATCCGCAATTTTACAAGGCACGCGCGTGCTGGTCGTTGATGATGAGGAGGATGCGCTCTCCCTTGTCAGTCTGATCCTCTCGGCGCATGGAGCCGAAGTTGTCACCGCGCAGTCCACCGCCGAAGCGTTGGCTAAATTGAATGATGCTTCGCCGCAGATACTCGTCAGCGACATCGGAATGCCTGAGATGGACGGCTACGATCTGCTCCGCGAAGTGCGCGAACGTCTCCCGCAAGGCGCGCATCTGCCCGCCCTCGCACTCACGGCTTACGCCAGAGACGAAGACCGCCAACGCGCCCTTGCCGCCGGCTATCAAGCGCACCTGCCGAAGCCCGTGGAACCCCCGACGCTGATCAAAATTGTCGCCGCGCTCGCCAACAACGACACAACGTAAGCGCGTCCGTGCTTAATGCCAGCGCCCTTTCAAGGCTTTTCCCACAGCTTCTCAAAAATCGCCAAACCCCTTTCCTTGACACCCTTTGCCCGCGCCGCTATCATCTCCGTTTCCGACTACAGCCCGTAGTCTCGTCTGAGGGATCATGTTCGAGTCTTTATCCGACAAGCTGAAGCGCGCCCTGAAAAATTTGAAGGGCGAAGGTGTCCTGACGCCTGAGCATGTGGACGCCGCCCTGCGCGAAATTCGCATGGCGCTCTTGGAAGCCGACGTTAATTACAAGGTCGCCAAAGATTTTATCGCGGCGGTTAAGGCACAGGCCGAAGGCCAGCAGGTCTGGCAAGAGTTGAAGCCTTCGGAGCAAGTCGTCAAGATCGTCTATGACGAATTGGCGGAACTGCTCGGCGGCCAGTCGTCGCGTTTGGTTTTTACGAAGGCCGTGCCGAACGTCGTCATGATCGTCGGCTTGCAGGGTTCAGGTAAGACGACTTCGACGGGCAAGATCGCTTTGTGGCTCTCGAAGAATCAAGAGCGCAAGCCGCTGCTCGTTTCGACGGACGTGAATCGCCCGGCGGCGCGCGAGCAATTGAAAATAATCGCAAAGGCGACCGGGCAGCAGATTTTTGAAAAGCCGGAATCGAACGACGCGGTCGAACTAGCACGCGAGGCTTTCAAGCACGCGCAGCAGACGGGTTTTGACACGCTTCTGATCGACACCGCCGGACGCTTGCACATTGACGAAGAGTTGATGGA
>JALZKK010000279.1 GCA_030859285.1 Acidobacteriota bacterium
TTGCCGTCAATAAAAACTGCTACTCGTCCTCGATGCCCTAACTGCCAAGAGATATTATTCGTCGGATCAAAGTGCTGCATGAAAAAAGTTGCTCCATTTTTAAGTTGATTGATTTCATAACTCTAAAGCCCCTAATGGCTCTTAGGATGCCGCCGCACGCGCCGAAGGTCAAGCGGCGTGAAGTGGGCGCTCTCTGTCCGCTATGAACCTTGCAACGTCGTGGCGATGATCTCGCCGGTCACGGCGTCGAGATAGACATGCAACTGCGGCGTACCGCCGACCAAGATTTCCCAAGCGAGATGCAACTCCAAAGCTGCCGGATCGGTGGCACTTTGGAGCGGATAGATGACTAATTCACGCACGGCGATCTCGCCGTCCGGCGGGAGCATGACGGTCTGCGTGTTACCGCGCGCGTCGGTGTAACTGACGGAGCGGCCCGCGAGTCGCTCTGTCGCTTCTCCCGCCGTCAGGCGCGTGCGTGGAGCGTTGAGCGCGCGGGACAATTCCTCCGAGTCGGGGATCGCTGTACTGGAGAGCGCGATCACGCGCAGATCAGGCATGAACGCGATCTCGATGACGCCGTAGCCGCCGCGCAAAGGGTAGGGAAACGGCCTTTGTTGATAGCGCGCCCGCCGCGCGCCCGTCTGCTCTGTCACGTCGATGAGTGAGAGGTCGGAGAGTTCCACGCCGAGCAGCGGAGCCGCGTCGCGGAGAAAGCGGCGCAACGATTCGCGCCGCGCTTCTTGTGCCGCCTCTTCGCCCTCGCCGGCAGGCTGGACCAGTGGCAGTCGCAACATCGCGTCTGGCGGCAGCGCGCGAATCGTCGCCGTGACCAATTGCAGTTCAGGAGCGGCGACGGTGTCGTTCAAGCCTGTGTCTTTTGCGAGGGCCGCCCACACCGCGTTAGCCTGTTCGCTCCGGGCCGCGTCAGCCGATAAGATGATCGGGTAAGGCGGCTCGCTGGCGCGCGGGCGCGTGGGATCAGGCGTGCGCGAGGCCGCCGCACACGCACCCGACAGCAACGCAAACGCCGAGACCAGCGCGCCGAGCAGTAGCCGACACCAAGCCACACGTCTCTGACAAGAAGCCATAACCAGCGAAACTCACCATGAAAAAAAGTCTGTGGGAAAGAACGCCGCCGATTATACTTCATCACCGTCACCCTGTAATCTTGCATTAGGTTACTACCTGATTTATTCATGCTTGCGGGAAAGATCAGCCACAGAGAACACAGAGATCACAGAGATAGGAATAGTAGGAGTAGCGGCCTTTGATCCTCTGAGTTCTCTGTGGCAAACATTGGAAATGAATTGATCCTGCGGTAATGGAAGTTGCAGACATGGCGGCGCGGGCCGCGCATTGATCAGGAGAGCGAGGCTTGCGATTCGACGAGGAAAAGTTTTTCTCAGCGTTGGAAGAGGATGCGGCTCTGCCGGCGGAGTCGCGCGCGTTCGCGCCCGATCAGTTAGTTGAGTGCGTGGCTTGTGCGCGCCGTAATCCGCCGACGCGGATGAATTGCCTGTACTGCGGCGCAGCGTTGGCGGCAGTGAGTGAGATGGCTGATCTGCGTCGCCCGATTTTGCGGGCGTTGGAAGAATGGGAGCAAGGCTTCAACGTCGTGTTGCCGCCGGGCGGGCGCGCAAATTTAGCGAGAGGGGACCAATCCGAGGTGGCGGAGTGGTTAGGGATCGAATCGGGCGCGCTGGCCGAGATGCTCAGAGCGGCAGAGCCGCTGCCGTTGGCGCGTGTGGCGACGCGCGAAGAAGGTGAGTTGATCCAACGCAAACTCACTGCGCGAGGGTTGAGTATTGAGGTTATCGCTGATGAGGATTTGGCCGTCGAGTCGCAGCCGCCGCGGCGCGTCCGGCGGTTGGAGTGTGGGACGGAAGAATTGCGCGGATGGGCGCGCGTGGAAGAGGCGGCGGAGAGTTTTCAATGGTCGGAGATCAACTTGATCGTGCCGGGACGGATTCAGCGAAAGCGGATCGAGACGGACGAGCGGCGCAAGCGCGTCGCCGCCGACGCGGAAACCGTCGAGTCGCGCGAGTTTTATGCGGACGAGAGCGTGCTGGATATTTACTCTGCGCGGTCGGTCAGGAACTGGCGGATCGTGTCGGAGAATTTTGATTATTCGTGTCTCGGCGCGAGCAAAGCTCTGTTGACGACGGAAAATTTCCGGCGGCTCGCGGAAGTCTTGAAAGAGCGCGCGCCGTCGGCTGTATATCAAGACGATTACCGGCGCGTGCGCCATCTACTGCGTTTCGCTTGGCCGCCCGACGAGCAGGCGGCAGCCGGCGGCTTGCGGCGCAGCCGGCCCGGTCGCTTCCTCACCGCAGCCGTGTTGAGCCTGAGCAACGAACGGCAGTTCACGCGCTACGGGCGTTTAGTTCATCATTTCATCAATCGACAGGAAGCGTTCGTATGAAACCGCGCCGCCACCCGCCACGCCGAGAGACCCACGACAATAACGCGCCGCGTGAACCACGCGATCCGCGTCACGCTACATCGCGCGCGCACGACACGCCGCCCGACTCACTGCCGCGCGAGCCGCGAAGTGAAGCGCACCTCTACGGATTCTCGCCGGTGCTGGAAACCTTGCGCGCGGGACGGAGACCAATCGAGCGGATCGTCGTGGCCGAAGGCGCGCACGAGTCGCGTCTGCACGAGTTGATGCAACTGGCGCGCGAGCGAAGAGTGTTAGTGCGTCGCGCGCCGCGAGCGGAGTTGCAACGTTTGACGGCAGGAGCCAATCATCAAGGCGTCGTCGCTTTTGTCGCGGCGGCTGCATACGCGGATGCCGACGAACTGCTCGACGCGCTGGCTGCGCGCGTGGGGACGGGTACGCCTCCGCTCGCCGTCGTGCTGGACGGCGTGGAAGACCCGCGCAATCTCGGCGCGATCATTCGCACGGCGGAATGCGCGGGCGCGCATGGCGTCTTCGTCCCCGAACGCCGCGCTGCCGGCTTGACTGAGACGGTGGCGAAAACCGCTGCCGGCGCGTTGGAATATGTTCCCGTCGCGCGCGTCGTCAACGTCGCGCGGCTCGTCGAAGAATTAAAAGAGCGCGGCATCTGGATTGTGGGAACTGACGCTGAAGCAAAAGTCGATTACACCGCATGGGACTGGACGCAGCCCGCCGCTCTCTTCTTGGGCGGCGAAGGCGATGGCTTGCGCCGGCTCGTGCGCGAACGTTGCGACGTGCTGGTGCGGATTCCCCTGCGCGGCCACATCGAATCGCTCAACGTCTCGGTCGCCGCCGGAGTAATTCTCTACGAGGCCGTGCGCCAGCGAACACTCGCCGGACAAGCGGCGTATAATGCGGCTGACGATGGACGGTAGACGATGGCCGGAAAGTTTGCTCTCCTTCCGCGCACGGCTCGTTGAGCGACGAAGCGATTTGATCAAAGATTGGCTATCGTCCATCGTCTATCGTCCGAACTCGGAGGAACCCATGTACTGCCCGAAATGCGGAACGCAGAATATCGACGGAGCGAGTTTCTGCCGCGCCTGCGGCTCTAACCTGAGCCTTGTACCACAAGCGTTGACCGGGCGTTTACCTGAAGCTGTCGCGGATGAAACTGGGGGCGGCGCGCAGAAAGGAAAAAAGCAGCGCGGCAAGCAGCCGCCGAGCATGGAAAAAGCGGTCAAGAATATTTTCATGGGCGTCGGCTTTCTCTTCGTCTCGCTCGCGATCATGAGGTTTGCGCCTGCCGGTCGCATCTGGTGGTTCTGGCTGCTGATCCCAGCCTTCTCGTTGTTGGGCGGCGGCGTAGCCGAATGGCTGCGCGTGCGTCAAAACCAGCCCACAGCCTCGCCGAGCTTTCCGCCCTACACGCCGCCGGGCGCGCCGATGTCGATGCCGCCCCCCGCCGCACGCGGCAGCGCGCTCCCGCCGCGCGACACTGGCGAACTATACACACCTGCGAGCGTCACCGAAGGCACGACACGCTTGCTCGAACACGAACCGCAAACACGCAAAAGCAAGGATGAAGGATGAAGGATGAACATAAACTCAGAGCAGTCTGCTTCTCTTAATCCTTCATCCTTCATCCTTCATCCTTGTCATATCGCCGTCCCCGTCTGCGCCCGCCGCGTTGCTGAACTGCATGATGCGATGAGCCGCGCGGCACAGGTTGCAGACTTCGTCGAATTGCGGCTCGATTGCCTCGACGATGTAGAGTTGGATGCGGCAATGCGCGCTGCGACGGAGTTGTTGCACAGCGTTACTGGTCCCTTGATCCTCACGTTGCGGCCAGCGGAGCAGGGCGGGCGGCGCGTGATCGATGTGGTAGCGCGACTCGCTTTCTGGTTGAAATTCTTTTCGAGTGAACCGCCCGGCAATATCTTCGCCGACATCGAACATGATCTGCTGCCGCTCTTGCAGGAGCGTGCGGGCGCGGCGGATTTGAACATTGATTGGTCGCGCGTCATCTGTTCGCAGCACGATTTCACGGGCGTTCCCGCCAACCTCGAACAACTTTATGAAGAGATGGCGGCTGGGCCAGCGCGCATCTTGAAAATCGCGGTGCAGGCGAATGCGATCACGGATTGTCTCGCCGTCTTTCGCTTGTTAGAGCGGGCGCGACATGAAGGGCGAGAACTGATCGCCGTCGCGATGGGCGAGGCCGGAATCACGACGCGCATTCTCGGTCCCTCGCGCGGCACGTCCCTCACGTTCGGCGCGCTCGATGAGACACAAGCGACTGCGCCCGGACAACTGGCCGCCGCCGATTTACGTGAATTGTACCGGCTCGACTCAATCAGCGAACGGACGGCAATCACAGGTCTGCTCGGCTGGCCCGTCGCACATTCGCTCTCGCCCCACATGCACAACGCCGCTTTCGCCGCGCGCAAACTCGATGCCGTCTATTTGCCTTTGGCCGTCAATGGCGCGCGTGAGTTCATGCGGCGCATGGTTCATCCGCGCACGCGCGAAATGCGTTGGGATTTGCGGGGCTTGAGCGTCACCGCGCCGCACAAGAGCGCGATCATGGAGAGCCTCGATTCTATCGACGAGGCCGCGCGCGAGATCGGCGCGGTCAATACTGTCGTCGTTGAAGGCGACGAACTGTGCGGCTACAACACCGACGCGGCAGCCGCATTGGTCCCCTTAGAGAATTTAATTGACTTGAACGGCGCGCGCGTGGCGGTCATCGGCGCGGGCGGCGCGGCGCGGGCCATGCTGTGGGGCCTCAGAGAGCGCGGGGCCAAAACGACAATCTTCGCGCGCCGCACTGCTACTGCACAGGAGATCGCAGAGCAGTTTGCCGCGCCGGTGCAGACGCTGGAGGGCGCACGCTTTGACGAGTTCGATCTCGTCGTCAACACGACGCCGCTCGGCACGCGCGGCCAACTTGAGACGGAGACGCCCGCGACTGCCGCACAGCTGTGCGGCGCGCGCATCGCCTACGACCTCGTTTACAATCCGTCTGAGACGCGTTTCATGCGCGAGGCGCATGAAGCCGGTTGCGAGTCAGTCTTGAACGGCTTGCCGATGCTCGTCGCGCAAGCCGCCACGCAGTTCCAACTCTGGACGGGCGAGGAAGCGCCACTCGAAGTTATGCGCGCGGCAGCGGAGAGGCGCATCGCAGAAAAAAGATAATTGTAGGGGCAGGGCTTGTCCCTGCCCGTCGCGCGTCAGCGCGTTGTTCGGCTTTAGCGAGTTATGCTTCCTCTAAGCGATCCAAAATGGAGAACATTCGATGGTGGGTATCGTGACAAGTACGATGCTTCCGTTCCACTTGCTCGTCTTGAAAGTGAGATTGAAGGGCTTGATTCTGTGTGGTCAGAGCTGTGGGAGAATTTGCATCATCAGGGGGATGTTGGCATCGGTTCGTATGCAGCTATTCCCCACATTGCACGAATCATTCAGAGTCGAGAAATATTAAACTACAACCCATTCGCCTTGACCGTAACAATTGAATTGGCGAGAAACTGGAGTGGGAATCCTGACTTGCCTCATTGGTTGGAGAAGGATTACATGCAGGCTTTGTGGAATATTGCACAGTATGGTTGCGATAGCCTGAATAAAGAATGGGATGCAAGCATTCTAAAATCTGTCCTTGCTCTGGTAGCGATACTGAAAGGCAACAGGGATTTGGGAGAGCTGATTTTTGAGGTTGATAATGGGTATGAAAAAGATTTGCTCGACAAATTCTTTGCTGGTTAGGGCGAGCCAAACAAGTCCATGAAGCTGACTGCCTGTCCGCTTCGCTTTCATGCAGCAGCCTATGTCCAGCGTTCAAGATTGAAGCGAACTACCGTTCGCTTGCGGGCAGGGACAAGCCCTGCCCCTACAGTCCATCTTTGCTTCCTGAGCTTTATGGAACGTTACAGCCGACAAATTTTATTCGACGGGATCGGTCGCGCGGGACAGGAACAGTTGCTGGCTGCGCGCGCTTTGCTCGTCGGTTGCGGCGCGCTCGGATCGTCGCAGGCAGAGGCGTTGGCGCGAGCGGGCGTGGGGCGTCTGCGTGTGGTGGATCGTGATTTCGTGGAAGAGTCGAACTTGCAGCGGCAGACGCTATTCACCGAAAACGATGCGCGCGAACGTCTGCCGAAGGCGGTGGCGTGTGCGCGGCGACTCGCGGAGATCAACTCCGATGTGAAGGTTGAGGCGGAAGTCGCCGATGTGCATCAAGGCAATGTCGAGCGGCTGATTGATGGTTGTGCTGTCGTGCTTGACGGAACGGACAATTTCACGACGCGCTATCTGCTCAACGAAGCGTGTGTGAAGCAGGGGACCAATTGGATTTACGGTGCGGCGGTCGGCTCATATGGTGTGTCGATGACGGTGCGACCGCGCGTGACGCCGTGCTTGCGTTGCGTCTTTGAGGAGATGCCGCCGGCAGCTTCGGCCCCGACGTGCGATACGGCAGGCGTGATCATGCCGATCATCTCCGTCGTCGCCGCCGTGCAGGTGAGCGAGGCGCTGAAACTGCTGACGGGAAGTTTTGGGGACTTGCACAATTCGCTAATGCAGTTCGACGTGTGGCGCAACGAGTGGCGGCGCATTCGTCTCGGCGAGCCGTCGGTTAACTGTCCCGTGTGCGCGCGCGGACGTTATGAAGCGTTGGATGCAGAAGCGAGCGAGTTTGCCGCCGCGCTCTGCGGGCGCGACGCCGTGCAGATTCGTCCACAGCAAACAACGCGCATCGATCTCACGCGCTTGACCGAGCGTTTGCGCGCATCCGGCGAAGTGAAAGTCAACGAGTATCTCTTACGTTTTCGCGCAGGCGAATACGAATTGACTGTCTTCCCCGACGCCCGCGCGATCATTCGCGGTACAGACGACGTGCAGCAAGCGCGCTCGCTTTATGCGCGTTACGTTGGGAATTAAAGCAAGTGAAGTTAAGAAGAGAACAATAGACAGGATTGACAGGATGAACAGGATGAACAAGATGTGGCAAATAAAAGCTATTGCTATCCGTTTTGTTACTGTTCATCCTGTCAATCCTGTCTAATTCCAATTTGGTTTCTGCTAACTCGCATCTCATAGTGCAGCGTCGGTGTTTCGGTTATCATCAAATTGATGCTCCTACCGCGATGCGGCTGAAGCGACACAGCTCAAAAGAAAGTCCGACACGAATTTCTGAATGGCTAATCAATCACACTCATTTCGTCACGCACTGTTCTCGTTTTTCTGTTTAATTTTCATCTCTACCTCAGTCGCGCCGGTGCGCGCGGGCGGCCCTGCCGTGTGGGAGATCACTTCGCGCGAAGAGTTATTGAAGGGCGAGGCGCGCGGCGTCTCCGTCACGGATACGGGCGCGTTGATGTTGGCCCCGCGCTTCGCTCAACTGTTCGACACGGAGCAGGCTTACATCTGGTCGAGTGCGCTTGACGGGGCAGGCAATGTCTATCTCGGCACGGGCCACGACGGGCGCATCTTCCGCGTTGGAGCAGACGGCAAAGGCGCGCTGCTCTATGATGCGCCGGAGTTGGACGTGACGGCTTTGGCAATCGGGCGCGACGGCGCGCTCTACGCCGGCACGTCGCCGGACGGGAAGGTATATCGCATCGGCGCGGACGGGCGCGCGGCGGATTATTTTGATCCGCCGGACAAATACATCTGGTCGTTGGCGGTGATGACGGACGGCGCGCTGGCTGTCGGGACGGGCGACAACGGGAAAATTTATCGCGTGCGCGCGGCGGGCGCGAAGGCTGAAGATTCTTTGTTGATCGACGTGAACGAGACGCACATCATCTCGCTTGCTTTGGATGGGCAGGGACAGTTGCTCGCGGGGACTGATCCGGGCGGGCTAGTCTTGCGTGTTGGCGCGGACGGCAAAGCGTTCGCGCTCTTCGATTCGCCGTTACGCGAGATTCACTCGCTGGCCGTCGCTCCGGATAATTCAATTTACGCGCTGGCGTTGAGCGATGCGGCTACACGCGGCGGTGCGCCGATAGCTCCCGCCGGTGTGCCACCCGCAGCGGGGGCTGCCGGAGCGCAGAGCGGCGTGACGGTGACGAGCGTCACGATTGACGAAGGCAGCGCCGGCAACGTCGGCAGTCCGTTTGGCGGCGGGCAGCCGTCACCATCACGCAGCCCCAACGATCTCGCGAACGCACGCAGCGCCGTCTTTCGCATTTTGCCCGACGGCGGGACTGACGTGCTGTGGAGTTCGCCGACCGTGACAGCCTTCGCCATCGCGCCCGCGCCCGGTGGGGCCGGCGGCGTTCTCGTCGGCACGAGCGACAAAGGCCGCATCTACTCGGTCACGAATGACGGGCGCGACACACTGTTGATTCAGTCGAGCGAGGATCAAATCTCTTCACTGTTTGTGCGCGGGCGTGAGACTTACGCAGCATCGAGCAATCAAGGAAAACTCTTCCGCTTCACGAATGATCCGATGACGGAGGGAGCTTACGAATCGCCGGTGCGCGATGCGCGGCTCGTCGCTTCGTGGGGGCGCATTTGGTGGCGCGCAGGCGGCGCGGTCGAGTTGCAGACGCGCAGCGGCAACACCGAGCGGCCCGACGCGACTTGGAGCGAGTGGAGCGCGCCCTACCGCGAGCAAGGGGGGACGCAAGTCTCTAGCCCGCGCGGGCGTTTCATTCAATGGCGTGCGATATTGCGCGCGGCGGGCAGCGCGCCGGCTCGCGTCGAGAATGTCAATCTCGCTTATCAACCGCGCAATGTCGCCCCGGAGATTCTATCGCTCACCGCGCTTCCGGTGGGCATCGCCTTGCAGCCCGCCATCCAGCTTCAGTTCGATCCGAACGCCGAAGCGGCAGGCGTCGATCCATCGCTGATTGGTCCCATGCCGCAAGTGCCGCCACGCCGCGCCTTTCAACGCGGGGCCGTCTCGCTGCAATGGCAAGCCGAAGATCGCAACAACGACACTTTAGAGTACGCCGTCTATTACCGCGCGCTGAACGAGGGCGCGTTCCACCTGTTGAAAGACAAACTGCGCGACAACTTTTATACCCTTGACGGCGCAATGCTCGGCGACGGTCGCTACGTCTTCAAAGTCGTCGCCTCAGACGCGCCGGAGAATGCCATCGGCGCGGCGCTGACAGGCGAGCGTTTGAGCGAGCCGGTCAGCATCGACAACACTCCGCCCGTCGTTCGCAGCGTCGGCGACGCGATGCTCAAGAGCGACCGCGTCGTGGTACGTTTCGTCGTCGAAGACGCGATGGGCATGGTGCGCCGCGCCGATGTGAGTGTTGACAGCGGCGAATGGCAAATGGTCTTCCCCGAAGACGGCATCGCCGACAGCCCGCGCGAGACCTACGTGCTGGAACTCCCGCTCACAGGCGCAGGCGAACACACCATCTCGCTCCGCGCCTTCGACGCCGGCAACAACGTCGGCAGCGCGCGCATGGTTGTGAGAAAGTAGGCGGAGCAGGGGCAGGAGGCAGACAGCAGGAGCAGGAGGCAGCTAAGACCAGTTTGCTTTTCCTGCTTCCCGCTCCTGCCGTCTGCCTCCTATCTTTTGCTTCCTGTTTTATACGATACGGTGTGAAGCGTGCCGGAAAGCGTGCGCGGATGATTGAAGAGAGGTAAACTAACGGCTGTAAATGCGGCAGTTAGGCAGCAGGCGGCGTGGCATCTGTCTTGCACGAAGAGGCAGCGAGACGAACGCGCGTCTCTCCTTTCCCTCCCATGCGCGTCCCGACAAACGAACATGAGGAGGCCCCTAGTAATGAAGATGAAGTATGCACTCAAGAGATTTGTGATTTCCATTTTAGCGGTTTGTGTTTTGTCCGCCGGCGCATTCGCACAGCG
Source organism: Acidobacteriota bacterium (assembly GCA_030859285.1). Taxonomy (GTDB): domain Bacteria; phylum Acidobacteriota; class Blastocatellia; order Pyrinomonadales; family Pyrinomonadaceae; genus JACCRA01. Next base: position 10,232 of record JALZKK010000279.1, read on the forward strand.
TGACGAGAAGAAGAATCCTCCGAAAGAAGAACGGGTCATCGAGAAGAAGGAGAAAGATAGGGAGCAAAAAAAAGAGGAGCGGCGCGACAACCAAGACAATCAAAAAAACGACAACCGGAAAAAGCCGGATGGTTGAGCTTCTCAACACGCTTCGCTCCACGCCGCTTCTGGCGCATTCAACGAAGCCGCCGGGACTGACACCGCCGGAAAGTTAAACCGGGGCAAAATTTCAACTCCCCGCTCAGGCCACGCCGGAATGAATTTCCGCCGGCGCTTGAGCGGGGCTTCAATTTTAAGGTGATTGTGATGAGGAAGTTTTTACAGCAGAGAGTGGCAGCCATGACGCTCGCCGGGCTTGTCTTGTGTGGCGCGTTGTTCGGCAGCGCAACGCTTTCAAACGTCAGCGCGCAAGGAGCGCGAGTTGATCGCCGGCTCGTCGCCCGCGCTCAATCTTACACGGGCGATAAATTCAATTATTCCGTGACCACGCCGCGCGGCGTGCGCGTCGTCGCCGTCTCGCAGCCACGCGCCGAAGCCTTGCGCGCCATCGACAACGGCCTCTCCGAACTGTTCGCCGTCGCTCGTCGCCATAATTACAGAGCGCGGCTCAACTACAGCGACTACACCGTTTTCATCGCCCGCGCCGACCGCACGCGCAACCGCGATAACGCCTATTCGCCCGACCTCAAGGTCGCAGCGGGAGGCTACGCAGGCACAGCCTACGATCAGGGCGGCTACGTTTACGCCGCCGGAATGGTGCTCACAATGGAGCCGTGCTCCTTCGTC
>JALZKK010000288.1 GCA_030859285.1 Acidobacteriota bacterium
ATGTGAAGCATAGCTCCACGGCAATTAGGTTCGTTCCCGCCGGACTGACGTTGCTTCGTAGTGGCGCATTTCCTCAATGTCGTTAAGGAACGGGCGCACGGCAGTGAAGAACTCTTGGAACTCTGGACTCGTGCGAAAACCTTGCAGATGTCCGGCTGTTGAATCCCACTCAATCCGCAGCATATAACAAGCTGATTCTTCAACGCACCGGGACAATTCATAACTAAGACAATGCGGGGAAGCAACAAGCGCGGCTTGCGCCTTCTCGTACGCGCGTTCCAACTCGCTGCGCCGCTCCTCTTCAGCGATTTTGTATCGGATGTACTCGATGATCACGATCTACTTCTCCTTGCTAAAGTCCGTCCGCGCCAAGTTGTCAGGCGAGTAGCGATTCGGCGACTCGCCGTTAGCGGTATCCTTCCGCCTGCAAGCGGAAGAGTTCCGCGTATAAGCCATCGCGTGCGAGCAATTCACTGTGCGTCCCGTCCTCTACGACCGTGCCGTTGAAGAGCACGATGATGCGGTCGGCCATGCGGACCGTGGAGAAACGATGGGAAATAATGACGGCCATTCGCTCCTTCACCAGTTCGGAAAATCGCTTGAAGACTTCATACTCGGCGCGCGCGTCGAGTGCCGCCGTCGGCTCGTCGAGAATGAGCGCCTGCGCGTCGCGCATGTAGGCGCGGGCCAGCGCGATCTTCTGCCACTCACCGCCGGAGAGATCGACGCCGCCGTCGAAACGGCGACCGAGCATCTGTTGATAGCCATCGGGAAAACGCGCGAGGAGCGAAGCGGCGAGAGACTTCTCCGCCGCCGAGATGAGCGGTGCGGGCGGCAGTGGGCCGCTGCCATGATTCCCGGAAGTTGTCGGTGATATGACAGGCGCGCCGTCGTTATGCTTTCCGTTGCTCGATGCATCGAGGTACGCCCGCACTTCGTCGATCTCGCCGACGCCGATGTTTTCGTCGAAGCGTAGATCGTAACGAACGAAGTCTTGGAAGATGACGCCGATGGCGCGGCGCACTGATCGCAGGTCGTAGTCGCGCAAGTCGCGACCGTCGAGCAGAATGCGTCCTTCCGCCGGATCGTAAAGACGCGCGAGCAGCTTTGTCAGTGTCGTCTTTCCGGCCCCGTTCTCGCCGACAAAGGCGACACGCTCGCCCGGTCGCAAGGTGAAGTTCACATTCCGCACCGCCCACCTCTCACTGCCGGGATAGCGAAAGCCGATGTTCTCGAAGACGAATCCTTCGCGGATCGGCTGCGGGACTTCCGGCGCGCCGGAACGCGAAGTGATCGCCGGCTTCATCTCGAAGAAGTCGAAGAGGTCTTTGAGATAGAGACTCTGCTCGTAGATGTCGCTCGCCCCCAGCAAGAGCCGCCCGATCAGATCGCGGCTGCGCGCGAAGGAGGCGGCGAGAAAAGTCAAAGAGCCGAGCGTGATCGCCCCCAGCACGGCGCGCGCCAGAATGCTGGCGTAAGCTCCGTAGTATCCGAGCGTCCCGACAACGGAGAGCGCGGTGGCGACCAGCCCCTTGCGGATTGACAGTCGCTTATTCTCCTCGTAGAAGCGCTCAGACAATTTTCGATACCGCTCGACGAGCCACGGCGCGAGATTGAACATCTGCACTTCTTTGGCCGTCCGGTCGCTCGCGCCGATGAATCGCAGATAGTCGAGTTGTCGTCGCTCCGGCGTCCGGCGATAGAGCAGCGAGTATTCGAGCGAGGCGAAATGCGTCTCGCCTAAGAAACTCGGCAGGACGGCGACGGCCAAAAGCAGGAGCAGCCACGGGCTGTAAACGAACAATGCCGCGCCGAGGCTTAAAAGCGTCAGCGTGTCCTGTCCCATCGAGAGGAGTTGTGCGAGCAACCCGATCCTTCCGGTCGTTTGTCGCCGCGCACGCTCTAATTGATCGTAGAACGCGGGGTCTTCAAATTGATAGAGATCGAGCGTCGCTGCGTGACTCATCAGACGCACGCTCGTGTGATTGGAGAAGAGGTCGCCGAGCAGACTCTCCACCAGCGCCGAAGCTCTGGAGAGCGCCTCGCCAATTACGACGATGCCAAGCTCCAGCGCCACCAACTCCCACAGCCGTGAAAAGTCCGGCACGGCGGTGCGCGCGGCGACGACTTCATCGATGATCAGTTTTCCGATCCAGAGCGTCGCGACAGGTACAAAGGCGCGTGCGAAGCGCAACCCAACCATGATGAGCGTGTAGCCGCGATGGGTCTGCCACACCAGCTTGATGAGCGGCGGGATGTACGAGAGCGCCTGCACCCGCTCACGCCAGCCCGATTTTCGATACTTTTCAAGTTCGCTGTTTTTCACTCGCCGATTTGTAAAACGATTTTGCCGCGTGTGCGACCGGACTCGCTTAATTCGTGCGCTTTTTTCGTCTCGCTCAAAGGCAAAACTGTTTCCACTGTGACTTTGACTCGGCCCGCGTCAATCAGTTCGGCAATATCTCGAAGTTGTTCCGCATTTGGCTGGACGCTGATCATCGTCGCTTGCACGCCGTGTTTCGCGGCTGCTTCCGGCGAAGGAGGTTGCACGATGGAAACGAGAAAGCCGCCACGCTTGAGCGTCACAAACGAACGTGCTTGCGTCTCGCCGCCAATCGTGTCGAACACGACGTCAACGTCTTTCGCCACGTCCTCAAATCTGACCGTCGTGTAGTCAACGAATTCGTCCGCGCCGAGTTCGCACACCAAGTCTTCGTTTTTACCCGAAGCCGTGCCGATGACGAACGCGCCTTTCGCCTTTGCAAGCTGCACGGCGAATGCGCCGACTCCGCCCGCTGCCGCGTGAATCAAAATCTTTTGCCCGTCTCGCAGATTCGCGGTGTCGAAGATGGCTTGCCACGAAGTCAAAGCGCCGACCGGAACTGCCGCCGCATGCACAAAATCAAGCGACTTCGGCTTGAGCGCGACTTCCGATTCTTTCGCCGTCGCAAATTCGGCGTAAGTCCCGTTTTTCATCAAACTGACGTAGCCGAAAACTTCGTCGCCGCCTTGCAAACTTTTGACGTTTCCGCCGACGGCTTCAATCGTTCCCGCGACATCGCACCCGAGCGTGATAGGCAGTTCAAGCGGCAGCATCCCTTTCGTGTGGCCTTCGCGGATTTTCCAATCCACCGGATTAACGCTCGCCGCGTGGACGCGAATCAAGACTTCGTCGTCGGACGGTTGTGGTGGCGGCGCGTCTTCGTAACGCAACACGTCGCGCCCGCCGTATTCGTGAATCCTCACCGCTTTCATTTTTTTCTCCCTCTGATTGATAAAGTTTTATCCCTGTCGCACTTCACGCTGACTATACGACTACTTCCGCCGCATCCGCTCACATCGCGACGCCTATCCGCCCGCTTAAAGCATGATGAGTCCGCGCCGGATGCCTTGTGTGACCGCCTCGGTGCGGCTCGAAACATTGAGTTTGGCGAAGATGGACGAGACGTGAAACTTGACTGTGTGATCTGAAATCCTTAAGCGCGACGCGATCTCTTTATTGCCGAGACCCTCGGCGAGCATCCCCAGCACCTCGACTTCGCGCGGCGTCAGCGACTCGACTTCGAGTAAACTGTCCTCACTTGACGGTGAAGGAACCGCCGCTGTCATCGCCGCAGAAGTATTCGCCTCGCGCAACGCATCGAGGGCATCCCGGTGTATGACGATCAAGCCGGCGGCGACGGCTTCAATCGCTGCGAGAATTTCATTGCTCGTGCTGTTGCGCGGCAGCGCGGCACACACGCCGAAGCCGAGCGCGTCCATCATCTGTTCCTCCCTCAAGTCAGCCATGAGTATGACGAGCGCGGGCGCATTATAGTCCGCCCCGTCTTCCTCTGAGGCTAGCAGTTCGGCGAGACTCGTGCCGGAAGCCTCACTCAGTTCCAGCAGCGCCACGTCCGGCGGCGGAGCTTCCGTCAATGCCGCCCAGTCTGCGGCGCTGCCTGTCACGGTGAAGCGTCCGTCCGACCCGACGAGCGTTTCCAGCCCGGCGCGCACGACCGCAGAAGCCGCGATGATGAACACGGTCGTCACGCCGCTTCCGCCTTCCGAGTCGCTCGCAGTGAGACTTGGCATCATCTCCTCTGGCGCGCTGCTCCACTCCCTGCCGGCCTCGCTTACCTGCCTCTCGTGGGTCGCTCGCCGAGCGTGATCGTTAACTCTGTGACTTCCCCGCCGCGCACAATCTTCGCTTTCACTGCCTGCCCGACTTCGCGTCCGCCGAGCGCCATCTGCACAACGTCCATATCGCTGGTCGGCGTATCGTCAAGCGCGATGAGTACGTCGCCGAGCGTGAGGCCGGCTTTGTCTGCCGGGCCGTCCGGCTCGATTGAGAGCATGATTAATCCGCTCGACGTAGTCAGGCTCAGTTTACTCCGCAGCGACTCCGGTAAAGCCACCGGATGCATCCTCCCGACGCCGAGATAGGGGCGCGCGATGCGACCGCGCGTCAGGAGCGCATCAACGACGCGGTTGACGGTCGAAGCCGGGATCGTCAGACCCGCACCGCGCGCTAAGGCAGATGTATTGATGCCGATGACCCGCCCCTCCGCGTCAATGAGCGCGCCACCGGAGAAGCCGAGATGGATGGCGAGGTCGAGGCGAATCAGCCGATCAATTTCGCCGCCGCGCCACGTCCGCCACTTGTCGCCCAAGAGGCTGATGATGCCGAAACTCGCGCTCACGCCGCGCTCCAGGTCGGTGCGCCCGACGGCCAGCACGAGTTGTCCGACCTTGAGTTCCGCAGCGTCGCTTATCTGCGCGCTTTCCTGCTCTGCTGCCACGTCTCCACTTTCAACGCGCAACGCCGCCAAATCAGTTCCCGCGTCGCGCCCGACGAGCGCGGCAGGCAGACTGCGTCCATCATTGAGCGTGACGGTAATCTCTTCATCTCGCCTGATGGTGTGATTAGTAGCGACGACGATGCCGGGTCGCCAGACGACCCCGCTCGTCCGCACACGCGGGCGGGCGTCAATCGCCACGATACTTGGACTAGCGCGCTCGACTGCTGCTACCAGACCTTGCGCCAGCGCGAGTAACGAATTATTCGTCTGCGTTTCAGATGCTTCCATCACGTTCCTCCATCCTGCTTCTCAGTTCACGCGGAAACCATTCCGCATAGTGGAGGCAGAATGCCACAGCACGTAGGTCTTCGGCATCAGGCAAACGGCTAGGGCAGTACCCGGAAATTCAGCTAGGCTCTTGATTCAAGACAAACGTTGGTGATACATGAGCGGCGATGCGGAATTGATCGGAGGTCTTCTATTGAACGTCATGCCGGAGACAGGGGCGGCTGCTAAAGGTCGTCAAGCGAGGGGCGGGCGCACACGACAAACTATTTTAGAGGTCGCGATTAACATCGCCTCGGCGGAGGGGCTGGAAGGGCTGACCATCGGGCGGCTCGCCGCGCAACTCTCGATGAGCAAGAGCGGGCTGTTCGCCCACTTCGGCTCGAAGGAGGATTTGCAACTGGCGACCATCGAGGCGGCACGAGCCATCTTCATCCGCGAGGTCATCCGCCCGGCTTTCGAGGCTGAACGCGGAATGCCGCGCCTTTGGAAGCTGTGTGATATTTGGCTCGGCTATGTGCAGGGCGGGGTCTTCAGCGGTGGCTGTTTTTTCGCTGCCGCCGCCGCCGAGTTTGACGGTCGTCCGGGTCCGGTGCGTGACCGCATCGCCGAAATCATGAAGGAGTGGCTCGCCACCCTGCGGCGGGCTGTCGTCGAGACACAGGAGGCGGGGCAGATGGAATGGGAGGTTGACCCGACGCAGCTCGCTTTCGAATTCAACGCCCTCGAACTGGGGGCTAACTGGGCCTTCCAACTCTACGGCGACAAGCAGGCATTCGGGCGCGCGCGAGAATCCATCCTCGAACGTCTGCGCCGTTATTCAACCTTGAGCGGCTCTTCGCTGTTACCGCCGCCTCAAGAGAAACGCCTGCGCCGCTCGGCGAGCGCGATGAGGTAGGCAAACATATGGACGCACCAGAGACGAATCATTCGTCGCACTTCGTGCTGAAAAGCAGCGCGGCGTGGGACGGAATCAAGCTGAGACACTACCACTTCTCCGCCGGAGAGTTGCCGGAACACCAGCAGACGGAGCACCTCGTCACATTCCCTCTGACCGGAAGATGCAACGGCGAGTTCCGCACGGCGAGCGGATTCAGCACTCGTGGACTGACCCCGGGCGGCGTGTGCGTGATCCCGGCGGGGCTGCCCTATTCGGCACGGCACGAAGGAGAGACGGAGCATCTAAGTAAGTGTTGAAAAGTTCGGGGCGCTTTCGTTGAGGGGGATTTCGCGCAAAGGCGCAAAGGCGCAAAGTCAGACCGCAAAGAAATACGCCCTGAACTTTTCACAGGTTACTTAGCGCTCTACCTTGAACCGTCGCTCCTCCTGCGCGCCGCCGCCGAGTCGCGTGTTGCGGGGAGCGTCGAGGTCGTCGAACGGTTCGCGCCGAGTGATCCGGTCATTAGGAGCGTCGGGCTGGCGCTGCTGGCTGAGATTGAGTCGGAGGCCCCCGGCGGTCGTCTTTACGCCGAATCGCTGAAGAACGTTCTGGCTGTTCACCTCTTGCGGCATTACACGGCTTTGGGGGGCAGCGCGCAGAGCTTCACGGGCGGCTTGTCGGGTCAGAAGTTGCGGCGAGTGATGACTTTTATCGCCGACAATTACGAAAGCGACCTGAGTCTCGCGGAGTTGGCGCGTGTGGCCGGGATGAGCGCCTTTCATTTCGCGCGGGAGTTTAAGCGCACGACGGGGACGCCGCCGCACCAGTACTTGATCAAGTTCCGTGTCGAGCGCGCTAAAGCATTGTTGACTGAAAGCAAGCTGCCGCTCGTCGAGGTCAGCTCACGCTCCGGGTTCAGCCACCAGAGCCATTTCACACGACTCTTCCGCCGGCTCACCGGCACGACGCCGCAATCTTACCGCCTCATGTCCCAGCCGTAGCCTCAACCGAAACTTCCGCCGACGAGTAGCAAGATTAGTCAAGCACCAGCAATAACGGGAAAGACTGAAAGCTCCCGCCGCCTGTACGCTCACTCCATTGCCGAATTCAACACGGACGATGGAGGTGATGACGATGAGGCAGCAGAGATTACTGTTAGCGATGTTACTGGTGACGCTGTTGGGCAGCGTCACCGTCGCTCAAACTGGCCGAGAGGACGCGCGGGACGCTATTCGGCGTGGTAATGAAAAGTACGCAAAGGCAGAATATGAACTCGCCATCGAGGAATATCGTCGCGTCCTGCCTAGTGCGGGCGAAACTTACGCGCAGTCGCTGCACAACATCGGCGTCTGTTATTACGAACTCTGGCGCACCGACGAGGCCGTCGTCTATTACCGGAGAGCTATCGAAGCACGAGAGGGGCGCTACCCGATGGCACTCTACTCGCTCGGCGTCGCGCTCAAAGATTTACGGCGGTGGCCTGAAGCCAAAGAAGCCTTCCAGCAGTCAATCGCCACGTCGGGCGGAAAATACGCGCCGGCTCACTA